>NZ_JADNEM010000015.1:0-103089 GCF_015552275.1 Holdemania sp. 1001302B_160321_E10
GAAATGAAGATGAGGATCTTTTAAATTGAGAACAGATACGATAGAATGAGTAATGGACATAGTGAGATTTCCTTTCTGTAATTTGTGGTGATTTTATTGTAACGGAAATTCTTACCTATGTCTCTTTTTTTTATGCTCAAGAAAAAAAGGCGTTGGTTTCTACCAACACCAAAATTTATAGAACCTCTTAAGATAGCTCTATTTTTTGATGAAGTATATACATATGACCATTGTGAGATTTATTAACTCAACCATCGCAGATTTTGGTATAAATGAATTACTAGTATATAAATATATTTTCTTTAATACTGATGTTGAGTTTACAGCAGGGTAATGGAAGTTCGCTTTTTAAATTTTTTAATTCTTTTCAGCGAAATAATCAGATGTTAGAATATTCTGACTAATTTGGATTTCTTCGAAAACTTTGTTATTTATTTCTTCTATTTCATCATCAGTTATAGATGGATCTAGTTTAATGACTGTTCCTTTCGTTGCATTATAATAGGCTTGATCATTAAGCCAGGAGCGATCTTCAAAGATAACAAGTCCATCTTTATCTGATAATGCATCACGACCAGTGATGAGATGACCGTTTAAGTTTATATCAAACAAATTACATAAAGTTGGCATAATATCATATGTTGAGGTCACTGTTTCGATAGTTGTACTATTCTCTAAACTTGGAGTCCAAATGATGAATGGAACTTTATAAATTTCATAGTCATTTTTAAGGTCAGTGAATAATTCTTTTGTCGCGGATTTTGTTAACCCATAAGGATAATGGTCTCCATAGACAGCGATAACAGTGTTTTCGAGTTGACCGGTTTTTGTAAGATCTTCAATTAAAATTTCCAATCCACTATCAAGCGTTTTCTGTGCTGCTAGATAACAAAGTGCTTCTGTAGAATACTTTTCACCAGCTTCACCATGGAGAACGATAGTTTGCCAAAGATCATATTCCAATTCATAACGTTCACGAACATAAGGTACATGCCCAGAAACACTAATAAAGAAATCAAAGAATGGTTCAGTAGCATTTTCATTTGTCGCTTCCAGAGCCTTAGTGAAAAGTTCACGATCATGAATCCAGTTATAAGCCTCTACAAATTCTGGACGCTTTTCTAAATTAAGATCAACCCAATCATAGAGATAGGTAAATCCGTAGGTGTAATGCAAAGTCTCACGATTATAAAATTCCTTTTTGAAAGAATGAAATGAGTTAGCTGAATATCCTATTTCTCGAAATAATTGAGGAAGTGCGCTTGGAAAAGTATTTTCATAAAAATCATAAGCAAGCGGACCATTGTCAATAGAAGGAATTTGGGAAGTAAGACTGATGAATTCACTATCCGCAGTAGCAGATTGATATACTGGTGCATAATGGTTATCAAAATTAATTCCTTGTGTTTTCATCATGTATAAGGTAGGAGTCAGTTCTTCATCAATGACAATTGTGGATAAAGATTCACATAAGATAAGAATTAAATTTTTACCTTTAAATATCCCTGTATAATCATTAGGTTCTGAAACATATCCATGTTCTTCTATATAAAGATCAATCATTGTTTTTTGTTCGTCAGTATTTTCTATTTTATGATTCAGAGTTAGCTGTGCATCTTTAATGGTGTATGAATACAAGCCGAGTCGATCAACGGCTCTGACTTTATTGTAAAGTGTATGGTAAAGATACGAGTCACTTTCACTTTTCTTAATATTCTCCGGATAATTTGAGAATGTTAAGAACAGGCAGGCAATACTTAATATACATAAAAAACTTGTAATACATATTCTTAGAATATAATTATATTTATATTGCTTTCCTTTAAATAAATTAACAAGAATAAAAGGGATCAGAGGCAAAAAATATCCAAAGAGATCTAATGTTAGTTTTCCGGTAGCTTCATTTTTCACTTGGAAAAATTCTTTTAGAATACTAGCTTTAGAAAAAGAAAAGAAAGTAGAGAAATAATTATAATGAAGATTTTGACAAAAGCAAAGTAAGGCCATCGTACTTATCAAAATTATTCCATAAGTTAATCTCATTTTTCGCCCCATGAGAAACATAAACGAACTTAATAAAATAGCAATAAAAATATTTACAAAAATTATTTTTGCGTTAGCTGAGGACATACCCACTTGATTACGGAAGTAATAATCAAAAAATAAGACAGAGAAGAAAAAGATTAAAATATCAGCGTTGCTTAATAAATGCTTTTTTATTTTTTTCATTATTATCACCTGATAATTATTATAAGCAAAACAAAGAATAAATTAAAGCTCAAAAAATTTTTGTTAAAATAATTAAGAATATTTATCGTAGTGAAACTATGAATAATAAGATATAATGAATCAGTATCAATGGAGGAATTTTATGCTAAAAAGATATAAGTATCCATTTCTGCTTGCGGGATCTGTAGCGTTAATCTGTGGATGTATGTTTTTGCCTAATTTGTTAGCGCATATTCCGGTAACGTATGGAACCGATTTAAAACCAGAACAATTGTTTTTTAATATGGAATTCACCAATTTAATGAATCAATTTTTTAAAACAGGAACTTTGCCTTTCTATTCATGGAGTATGTTTTTAGGAACTAATTTTTTTTCATCTCAAACGTTTTATATTATGGGAGATCCTTTTACTTGGGCTAGTCTGTTATTTCAGGGACTTAATTTTTTTGATCGTACTTTGTTATTAGAAATTTTAAAATTTTTTGTCAGCGCATTTTCAATGTTCGCTTTGTTAAGAACAATGAAAATTTCTTCAAAAATAAGTTTATTTGGGGGCTTATGTTACGCTTTTAGTGGATGGGCCATATTTTTTAGCGGACAATTGATGTTTCATTCATTTTATTGTCTAGTTCCTCTTTATTTCTGCGGTATTGAAAAATATCTTGCTTCAGGTAAGAAAATACAGTTTCTTCTGATGACTGCCATATTATTGATTTCACATTGGTATTTCTTTTATACACTATCCTTTTTAACACCATTCTATTATATTTATCGTTATAGCTTAATAAAACAAAATTTTAAATATTTTGTTTCCGAAACATTAAAATTAATCGGAGTTTATTTTGTGGGTGTAATGATAGCAGGGGTTATATTAGTTCCAACAATTTGCTATATGAGTGGAAATAATAGAATTGGGTTTAATACAGATCTTATTTTCCAAGATCCTCAAGTTTATTTACATTTTTTAGCTTCTATGTTTGTACCTAATTATCAATATATTTATGGAGTCAATGTGTTCGAAACAGATTGGCATGTAACTCGTGAAATTTGTATTTGGGCAGGAAGCTTAACGGCTCTGTTAATGTGTCAAATGATGTGGATAAAAGATCGAGTTTTCAAGAAACGTACGCTATTATTTTATGGTGCAATTTTGATATTAGCCATAATGCCAATGGGAGATGCAGCGCTCCATGGCTTTAGTGATCCCTCATTTCGATGGACGTTTCTTTTAACGTTATTTAATATTCTAACTGCCAGTTGGATGCTTGAAAATTATGAACAAATTGACTCAACAAAGATCATTGGTATGGCTATAATCGCAGCTGTTATCTGTATCGGCATTATTCCTTTGGCCGGGTTTGTTGAAGGGAAAAGTCAGATGCTTTTCAGAAATTATTTACCGCAGATTTTATTATTTTCTTCTTTTGGATTTTTAATATTTATAGAAGGACTGCTATTAAAACGGCGAGCAATTAACTTGTTGATAATTATTACTGTACTAGAGTTTTCATTATCAGGCGGACTTCATTACCTTAATAAAATGGATCGTTCTGAGCGAGGTAGCTATTCATTTGTTCAGCAAGTTACTCATGTGCTTCAAGACAAAGATCAAGATTTAAATAATTATCTTAACTACCTGGATTCAGATAATTACTCCCAATATTATCGTATATTTGTTCCTTATGACTCTCTTTACTGGAGTTATAGTCATAATATGTCGGTTGCTTATCAGCTAAATGGTCTGATGATATATGACTCCACCTATTCACCTTCAATCAATAAACTCGCTGAACTGAATCCTGATATTAAAGCATATAATTCCGGAATGATGTTAAATATTGAAGATCCTTCTTTGATGACCTTTCTCAATGTGAAATATGCTTTAGTTTTAGAGGAAGATGAGCTTCCTCAAGGCGTTCAATGGAATTTGATTCAGAATGATTATCGTGGTAACATCCGAATTTACGAAAATTTAGATTATAGGGCATTAGGAACTACTTATAGTTCTATTTTGACTTATGATGAATTTATAGAAAACGGGGAATCAATTCAGATTTTAAATGATCACATCTTATGTGACCAAAAGGATTATCATGAAATAAAAGACTTTTTATCAGATTCCGATTCAGTTAATTTGGAAGAAATAAGTTATGGCGGTAATCAATTAACTGGTAAAATTAAAACTTCTTCAGATACTTTTATGATAATAACTTTACCTTATGATGATGGCTGGAAGATCCTTGTAAATGGTAAAGAAATAAAAAAGTATAACGTCAATGGTGGATTTATTGGAATTGCTCTTAATAAAGGAGAAAGCCATCTAGAGATGTATTTTGTGCCTGAAGGTTTTAAATTAGGAATGACAATCAGTGCTTTTGGTTGTATCTTAGCTGTAGTATTATTCGGCTTAGAAAGGAAAAAGAAGCATGAGTATAAAGAAAAATAAGAGTTTATTTTTATTACTTGTTATCGTTTTATTGGGCGCTGGTTTTATTTATTTACCTTATATGATGAAGCAAATTCCTTATGAGTTTGTGACCATTGATACAAGAGAAGAAAACTTTGCTTTTTATAATGAGCTAATTCAATTGTTCGAAATGTTTAGAAAAACAGGATCATTACCTTTTTATTCATGGTCTGACTTTTTAGGAACAAATTTTTTTGTTTCTAAAATGTGGTATATAATGACGGATATTCCCATGTTATTCTGCGCTTGGTTTAAAGTCTATTTTTGGGATGCTTTAATTTTAACAACAATATTTAAGATGATCTTAGCCTCACTGAGTATGTATTTATTGTTAGGAATGTTTTCTTTCAAAGAAAGTACTAAAGTGATAGGTTCGATTTTATATGCGTTTTCTGCTGGTATGATGTATTATTCGGTTTATCCAATTTTTCTTTTTTCTTATAGTTTGTTTCCGTTATATCTTTATACATTAGAAAAATACCTTCAGAAGAAAAAATGGATTCCATTTTGTATTATGACGTTTGTCATGGCCTCAGTTAGTTTTTATTATTTCTTTGTTATTTCATTCTTTTTGCCTGTATATTATATATATCGATATTATCTATTACGAGAAAATTTTAATATGTTTTTTAAAGATACTTTTAGACTTATTGGATATTATCTTATTGGAGTTTGTCTTTCTGGAGTTGTTCTCTACCCAGTTATTCTCTATCTTTTGCAAAGCAGCCGTATAGGACATCCAGGAATTAATTTTTTGTTTAATGATATACGAGTTTATGTTACGGAGTTAGCTGGTATATTTTTGCCAATGAATTTATTGCAACCGGTTGCATATCCTTTTAATACGAATAATTATCCAACGCGAGAAATATTTCTTTGGGCGGGTTCTATATCAGTTTTGTTACTGCCTCAAATTTTTGTTTTACAAGAGCAAAAACGTAAGAAAGCAGATTTAATTTTTATAGGAATAGAAATCTTATTTTTAATATGTCCTTTGTTATTATCTGCGATGCATGGTTTCAGCGATGTATCTTTTCGAGGCACAATATTATTTGTCATAGTTAATTTAATTATGATGTGTCATGTTCTTGAACATGTTGCAGAATGGAATTGGCGACTTTTACGATTTACATGTATATTTGCGACTGTTGTATGTGCAAGCATTGTTCCTCTAACTTGCTTTATTTTAAAATTGAATATACTAGAATATACTGAAGCTTTGAGTTGGGGGACAACCTTTGCAGTTATATATTCTATAATGTTTTTGTTATTAGAAAAGCGTAAATTTATCTGGATCGGGTTGTTATGTATTTGCGAATTAATCATATTTCCGACAATATCACAGCATTATCTTAAGGATGGAAGTTATCGTCATTCTTATCAATTTATGAATGACGCGACGCATGTTTTACAGGATGAGCCAGGAGAACTGAGAAGTTTTTTGGATCAAATTGAGCTAGTAAATACTTCACAATATTATCGTGTCTATATCCCTCAAGAATCTGTTTATTGGAGTATGGGGCTTAATTCAGCTTTCTATTATCAAATTAATGGTTTATCGACTTATGATTCAATTTACGAGCCTACATTGAGAGCTCTTGTCGATCAGGTGCCTGAAATCATTCGAGGGTCTGATTGGTATCTAGATATACAACAAGCTCAGTTAATGAAATTCTTAAATGTTAAGTATGCAGTAGTTTCTAACGAACAAGAGTTGCCTCAAGATATGAATTGGCGATTAATTACAGATAACTATCGTGGATTTTTAAGTGTTTATAGAAATGACGATTATCGCCCTTTAGGTACTTCTTATACCCAAGTGTCCGTGCTAGATAAAGAATCTTCATTTTTAAATAATATATTAAAAGTAGCGTATTGCTCAGAAAACGATATGAATTTTTTGAGAGCGGCAGTAACTGATGAAATGTTTGAATTAGAAAATATAAAATATAGTGGCAATCAGTTAACAGGAACTGTTGAAAGTGAGAATGGAGGGCTATTGGTTTTAGGATTGCCTTTTAATGACGGATGGAATATTAAATTGAATGGTGATACTGCAGTAAAATATAGAGTTAATGAAAGTTTCCTTGGAGTGGTTGTCCCTTCAGGTAGTGTATTCTTAGAGATGTATTTTACACCTCCTGGATTGAAACAGGGCGCTATCTTGAGTATTGCTGGTTTCGTCATGTTTGTTTTAATACTTATTTTCTCATGTTTTAAGAAAAAAGATAGAAAAAAGTCCAGTTTCTAATGGACTTTTTTGCTATAATTAACTAGGTATCATAAGAGGAGTTAAATATGTCAAAAGTATCTATAGTTATTCCGTGCTATTTCAATGAACTGAATATAGCTGAGACTTATAAAGTATTAGTTCGTGATGTTTTTGAAAAAAGAAAAGATATTGAATTTGAAATTGTGTTTGTTGATGATGGATCAAGAGATAAAACATTAGATGAATTAAAGAAAGTTCAAACATATGATAATCATGTGAAAATTGTTAAACTTTCTCGTAATTTTGGAGAATTCCGTGCGATAGTTGCTGGCATGAGTCAAGCTACCGGCGATGCGATCGCTGTGATGAGTGCAGACTTACAAGATCCTCCTTATTTAATTACAGAAATGATTCAATATTGGCAGCAAGGTGAGAAAGTAGTTATTGCAGCCAGAAATAAACGCGATGAGCCTTGGATAAAGAACTTCTTCGCTAATACTTATTATCGTATTGTCAGAAAGCTGGTTATTGCCGATTATCCAAAGCAAGGCTTTGATTTCTTTTTGATGGATAAGAGTGTAGCGGAGATTTTGGTTAATATGCAGGAAAAGAACTCTTCGATTTACGTTCAATTGATTTGGACTGGATTTAACCCAAAAGTTATAGAGTACACAAGACAAGCAAGAGAAAAAGGAAAATCAATGTGGTCATATAAAAAGAGAATTGATCTTTTTATCGATACATTCATTGTTTTCTCACATACTCCAATTCGATGGATTAGTGGATTAGGTTTTCTAATGAGTATAAGTGGCTTTATTTCAGCACTGCTTCTAGTCTATGATAAATTGGTTCATGGTTCAAATGTTGCTGGATGGACATCTTTAATGGTTGTTGTGTTGGTGCTGGCGGGAGTACAAATGATTATGCTTGGAATTATCGGTGAGTATATGTGGAGAAATCTTGATGAATCTAGAAAACGTCCTTTATACATCATAGATGAAATAATTGAGGATAAAAAGTAATGAAGAATGTTTATTTGCAAGCTTTTAAGGCACATGGCAGTGCTAATGACGGTTATCTTAGCGCTATAGAAAGAAAAACAGGACTGCCGTTTGATATCCGAAGAGTTTATACTGTGATTAATACCCAAGAAGGAAATGTTAGAGGTTATCACGCACATAAAAGTTTATTCCAAATATTTTTTGCTCTAAGCGGCAAAATTGTTGTCCATTGCGAAGATATAAATGGTAATCAAGAGTGCTTTGAACTCAACGATCCTCATGTAGGGCTTGTGTGTGGTCCTCAAATCTGGCATACGTTAACTTATCATGATAATGCAATATTGATGGTCTTAGCCAGCGAGGGCTATGATGAATCTGATTATATAAGAGAATATGATGCATTTAAGAGGTTGAAAGAAGGAAATTTATGAAAATAGAAAATAATCAATTACTTCCGCAATATTTGAAATTTAAAAACGAATATTTAAAAAAGGTCGAGGAGGTTTTAGATAGCGGATGGTATGTGCTCGGTAATGAAGTGAAGTGTTTTGAAGAAGAATTTGCTGAATATAATCAATCTAAATATTGTGTTGGTGTGGCCAGTGGGCTTGATGCTTTGATTTTGGCTTTTGAAGCACTTCATTTGAATCCTGGAGATGAAGTTATTGCGCCAGCAAATACATATATAGCTTCAATTATGGGATTTACCAGAAATGGCTTAGTGCCTAAATTTATTGAACCTGACCAATATTATAATTTGGATCCTTCGAAGATTGAAGCTGCTATAGGACCTAAGACAAAAGCAATTTGTGTTGTTCATTTGTACGGACAGATAGCAAATATGCCAGAAATAATGAAGATTGCAAGAAAATATAATCTTAAAGTTGTTGAGGATTGCGCACAATCTCATGGAGCTTCTATTAATGGGAAGAAATGTGGCACATGGGGTGATGTAGGTTGCTTTAGCTTCTATCCAACCAAAAATCTCGGCGGGTTCGGCGATGGTGGCGCCATTATTACAGATAATAAAGACATTATGGAAGAAGTTAGAATGATGAGAAATTATGGCTCTAAAAAAACATATTATTTCGAAAAAGTAGGTTATAATTCTCGGCTGGATGAACTTCAAGCTGGGCTATTGCGGGTTAAATTAAAACATTTAGATGAACTTACTGCTGAAAGAAGAAAAGATGCTTTAAGATATTTGACCGAAATCAAAAATCCTAAAATTAAATTACCTAAGATGCAGTTTGGTGAGTTAGGTCATGTATTTCATTTGTTTGTAATTGAGGCAGAAGATAGAGATAAATTCATGCAATATTGTGAAAATCAAGAGATAGGTTTAAAGATTCATTATCCACAGCCTCCACATCTAAGTGAAGCATATCGAGACTTGGGTTATAAAAATGGTGATTTCCCAATTACTGAAATGATGGCTGATCATATAATTTCTTTGCCATTATACAATGGTATGCGAAAAGATAATTTAGATTTTGTTATTGAATTATTAAATAAATTTTAGAAAGTTAATATGGTAGTAATATGCCCTTTATTAGAATAGCATTAGAATTTTCACCTATATTATTCGTATTAATAGCATCAATCAATTTTGGTTTTTTTCTTCAAGGTCATTTCAAATTAGACAACAATATACCCAAAGTTGCACTAGGCTTTTTTTCAATTTTAGGGATAATTCAGCTTTTAAGTTATCCATTAGTCTATTTTGCCATAAATACAAAAGTTATAGCAATATTATATGTTGTGATTTTTGTGTGTGCTTTTTTCAGCTGTTTATTGTCTAAAACGAAATTAAGGATAACAAAGAAAGATTACATTTTATTTGCTTTTATAATAATTTCCTCAGCAGTTTTTATTAATTTTGCTTCTAATTATGGAGTTGGTGCACGATCTGATAGTATCTTTTATATATCAATGGTTAATGAAAATTCAGTTTTAAAAACTATTCAGACTATAGGGTTTAGAGGGAATGAGGTAGAAAGTGTTTATTATTTATATCAAAGTTTTTATCATTTATTTTCTATGTTAATTAAAATAACGCGAAATATTTTTTCGCTGATGAATTCTCCAATTTATCTTTATATCTGGGGAGCACAAATACTTTTCTTCTATATCTTTTTTGAGATAATTTATTGTTTTGCTTTTAAGTTCTTCAAAAAAAAATATATAATTTTCTTATCTTTTGTTATTGCATCTATTTACTTATGCTTTATTGATGGATTTTTTTATCTAGCGCTGATTGGAAATTTGTGGAGAGTGCTTATAGTTTCGTTATTTTTTTATCTGTTTTATTCTTATTTGCAATGTAATAATTACAAAATTTTCATATTAATGGGTTTAATGCTGTCTGCTTTAGTAGCTGTAAGTTCGTCCGGTTTTTATATTTCCTTTTTTATAGCAATATCTATTTTTATAGTTCTTTTAAAAAAGAATTTATCAAAAAAAGCAATAACAGTCTATTCTTTAAGTTTAATCTCACCAGTAATTTATGGAGCGATTTTAATCGCTTGGAGGTATCATTATTCAAATTTATTAATATATGGTATTTTAGTTATTTACATTTTGATTTGCCTTTTGTTGAAAAATCTAAGAAAATTTTGGAAACAAATTTATACTTATTTATTTTTAGGTTTGTTAGTTTTTTTTGTAATATATTCTTTAATTAATTACAAAAATTTATATCCATATAATTATTATTTTGAAGAACATTTGGCAGATATGTGTAATCAATACTTTGTGTTTAAAAATCATAAACAAATATTATTTAATACTTTGTGGTGGGGACTTACTGCATATATGTTTTATTTTAAACTCAAAGAAAAAAAATTTACAATATACGATAAAACTTTTTTAGTATTGATTATTCTCTTCTTAAATCCATTAGTAATGCCTGCAGTAATCTATTTTATAACAGACTTTGTATATTA
This sequence comes from Holdemania sp. 1001302B_160321_E10, assembly GCF_015552275.1. Lineage (NCBI taxonomy): Bacteria > Bacillati > Bacillota > Erysipelotrichia > Erysipelotrichales > Erysipelotrichaceae > Holdemania > Holdemania sp. 1001302B_160321_E10. The sequence goes on from NZ_JADNEM010000015.1 coordinate 10,855, forward strand.
CCGCTCGTATGATTTGATATTTAATATTTTTAATTTAGCAATATTATTTTGGTATTTATCAGAAAAAAATAAAATGTTTTTGAAATGGTTAGTGATTTTTCAATGTCTGCTAATAGCTGTTTCTTTGCATTTACCTTTTGAAAATATTGCTTTAGGATCAATAAGGTCTTCTGAATATAATTATGGCCGTTTATATAAATTAAATCAAAATGAAAAAGAGATAGTCGATTATTTACAAACTGAAGTGAAAAATTTAAACTATAGACCGTGGGTCGTAAGCCAAATGCCTTATCTAAAAGGTTATGTGAATAATATACAATTGAAATTTGGAATTTCGGATACAAGAGAAATAGTCAAATATGAAAATGAAGAGATGTTGGAAAATGCTCCTTCGGAATTGCTAAATTTATTTATAGAAAGGGACTTTATAGGGCAAAATATTTTTAAAGAAGATCCTAATTATGATAAAGCTTGTCAAATTATATATGAAGAAAATGTTGAGTATATAATTTTGAGAAAAGATCAATTTAAGGAAAAGGATGATACTTGGATACCAATTTGGTTAGATATGAGAGCTTGCTCAGAAACTTTATTTCAAAATGATGATTATGTTCTATTAAAACGCTATTAATTAAAGTGGATTTATATTATGATATATCTAAAAAGAGAGGCAAATTTATGAAATCTTTAATCAGTATTGTAGCTCCAGCGTATAATGAAGAAGATGTTATTGAAAAATTTTATTTGAGAATCACAAAGATTTTATCAGCATTAAGTGAATATAATTATGAGATATGCATAGTTAATGATGGATCCGAAGACAATACAGTAAAAATATGTCATAGATTATTGGACAATGACCCGCATATATCTTTTCTAAGCCTATCACGTAATTTTGGACATGAAATAGCTGTAGCTGCGGGATTGGATTATGCTAAAGGAGATATTATCATTCTTATGGACATAGATTTACAAGATCCCCCAGAAATCATACCTCAAATGATAGATAAATATGAAGAAGGCTATGATATTGTCAATGCTAAAAGGAAAAGCCGTGAAGGTGAAACTTGGTTAAAAAAATTTACTGCCGAGATGTTTTATAAGGTTTTTTCTGCTTCAAGTGGAAAAGTGCGGATGCCTAAAAATGTAGGAAATTTTAGACTGATCTCTCGGAGGGTAGTTAATGCATTTAAAGAATTAAGGGAAACCCATCGATTTGCTCGAGGATTATTCTGTTGGGTTGGATTTCCTACGATCGAAATAGAATTTGAAAGGGAAGCTAGAGCCGCTGGTAAAACTAAGTATAATTATAAAACTATGATTAATTATGCTATTGAAGGTTTGACATCTTTTACAACAGCACCTTTGAGATGGGCAGCATATATAGGGATAATTACAGCTATATTTGCTATATTGTATATGATTTATGTTTTCTGGATGGCAATAACTAAGGATCCTAATTTACAAAAGGGATGGTCGTCTATGATGATTGTTCTTCTGTTTTTCGGGAGTCTGCAAATGATTTTTTTAGGGATTATTGGTGAATATTTAGGAAGAATATTTGATGAAACAAAAAATAGGCCATTATACTACATAGAAGAATATACTACTAAGATTAATTAATAGAAATTTTGTTTTTAGTTATAAGTTAGAAATAATATATGAAAAAAATCTTAGTTATTACATGAAGAAATTTGGGATAGAAAGGAAATGTTTTTATGATAAAGAAAAACAAATATAAAAATTTGCTTATACCCATAATAGTTTTTAGTGTGGGATTGTGCGCTTTTTCTTATGCAATAATTAAATATGATGCACTTTTTGTTTTTTCTGGGGATAATTTTGAACAAGAATATTTATTTATACTTGGCGGAATAAAAAGAATCAAAGCATGGAATTTTTCAGTGTATGATTGGTCTGCTGGCTTTGGAGCAGACTTTCTTATTTATGCATTTTTTTCAAGTCCACTATCTTTGTGTTTATCGTTAATAAAAGAAAATTTATTAAAATATTCTATAATATATTTACAAATTTTCAAAATTACATTAACTTTTTGTTTTGCTTATCTCTGGATATCAAAGCTTTCAAAGAGGAAGACAACTATTTGGATAGGTGCTCTATTGACCGCATTTTCAGGCTGGGTATTTCGATATTATAACTTCACGCATTTTCTTGATGGGTATATGTTCTATCCATTAATTCTTTTTTTTGTTGAAAATTATTTTCAGAATAATAAAAAAAATGGTTTGATTTTGATAATAGCGATACTTGGAATAATTAATTATTATTTTTTATATATGAGTGTTCCGCTCTTATTTATTTATACCTTAATAAGATATTTTGATATTAATAGAAATACAATTAAACTGAAGACTGTTTTAGTCGATGGATTTAGATATGCAGGATGGTTAGCTTTAGGTGCAGGTCTATCTGCTTTTGTCTTAATCCCTTGTGCAATATTGTTTATAAAGATAGGAAGATTTTCTGGAACGGAAGATATACAAATTTTTTCTCATATTGGTTTAAATGACATGTTTCGTATACTTAGTTCTATTTATACGCCGATATTCAATTTTTTCTCATATAATCCTTTTATAAGCACTTGGCAGAGTGGTGATTTAGGGTGGAATGGTGGTTGTACACTTTATTTATATATGCTAACGCCGCTGTTATTTCCGTTATTGTTTAAATTAAACGATAAAAGAAAGAAAAGAATATTAATAACTGTTTTTCTTACGATGCTTCCATTGATCTATTTCAAATCATTTTACTTTATATTGCAGCGAACAATTGATACCCGATGGTTTTTCATCATTACATTGATAACTATTTACGCACTTACTGCGATTTTAGATGAAATATTTGAGGGGAAAATTAATAATAAATGGATTTATATCTCTTTGATTTGTAATTTGTTTATTGTTTTGATGATTTTTCTGTTTAGTTATAAAAGTGGTTTTAATGAAATATCACAATTAAAAATATTGATGAATGAATTAATGCCATGTTATTTACTGATGGGAGTAGAAGCTTTTGTTTTGACAAGGAAGGTGCGTTGGAAGCAACTGCTACCCATTGTTTTGTGTGCTGAGATTATTTATACCGGAACAGTTTATTGTCGTAGTAATGTACCTTTAAAGCGTGATTTTTTTGAACCAGAAGGTAAGTTAGAAGAAGCTATAAACTATATTCAAGAAAATGATTCGGGTTTGTATCGTATTCAGTTGGATATGTCTACTATGCCAGAATATTATAAACAAGCAAATATTCCTTTTGCATATAATTACTCAGGAACATCAATTTATAATTCTATATATGAAGGTGAAATGTCAGAATATTATGAGCGAATTAATAATGGTTTGTGGATTTTTAATCAATTAATAGGTCGTCAAGAAATGTATAATCAATTAGCGAGTAAATATTTTATTACATTTGGCGAAAGTGAAATGATTCCATTAGGCTATGAAAAAGTTTATACTACACAATCTGATTATCAGGTCTATAAAAATGAAAATTTTATAGATTTAGGCTATAAAAGTGAGAAGGCAAATATAAATGAATTTGAAAATTTACCTTACTTATATCAAGATATGCTAATGCAGCAGATTACTTACTCACCAGCAGCTGCGATTAACGAAAACATAGCGTGGGATAAAAATTTAATTCATTTAGGAACCATGCCTGATCAAAGCTATCGTGAGTTGTACTTGAAAGAAAATTTGGATGATGGAATATTATATTTAGATAATCGAGGTATACCATCATTAACTATTGAATTATATCATGATCAAGAATTAATTTTCAGCGATTCTTTTGATCAATTTGACTATATAGATTTGCATATAAATAAAGAAAATAAGATTAATCGAATAGTAATAATCGGGGATGATATTTATGAAACACATCTATACATGGATGTTTACTTTAAACCAAGGATGGCATATGCAAATGTAGAAAGTATATTTAATAATACGCTAGTTAATAGGAATAAGATTACTTCACAGCTACATTTGAACGAATCTAGTTTCATCACTACGTCAATTCCATATAATGATGGATGGTCTGTTTATATAGATAATATGAAAGTAGATATCGAAAAAGTAAATCTGGGTTTTATCGGATTTTATGCAAAAAAAGGTGATCATATGATAGAATTTAGATATAGAACAAAGGGCAAATTGATAGGGATAGTAATCAGTTTAATTTGTTTATCAGTTCTTATTATTAATTATATCTTATCAAGGAAAAGAGGGAAATCGACATGAAAGTCGTAATTTTAGCAGGTGGATACGGAACTCGGATCAGTGAAGAATCCCATTTAAAGCCAAAACCGATGATTGAAATTGGGGGAAAACCAATTATGTGGCATATTATGAAATATTATAGTCATTTTGGTTTTCATGATTTTGTGATTTGCTGTGGTTATAAAGGTTATGTAATTAAAGAATTCTTTGCTGACTACTTTCTCCATAATTCAGACATCACATTTGATTTACAGAACAATAAACTTGAAATCCATAATAACAGTTCAGAGCCTTGGAAAGTAACCTGTGTAGATACCGGTTTGAATACAATGACAGGCGGAAGAATTAAACGAATTCAAAAATTTATTGGTAATGAGTCCTTTCTGATGACCTATGGAGATGGTGTTAGTGATGTAGATATCACTTCATTACTTGAATGCCATAGGAAAGCGAGAAAAACTGTGACTTTAACAGCAGTTCGCCCGGGAGGTCGATTCGGAGCACTTGAATTATCTGAATCCAATGAAATTCGATCTTTCAAGGAAAAGAATATTGACGATGGTGGATGGATTAATGGCGGATTTATGGTGATAGAGCCACAGATTTTTGATTATCTTAATGGAGATTCTTGTGTTTTTGAAAGGGAACCTTTGGAAGTTTTAGCAAATCAAGGACAGTTACAAGCTTATAAACATTATGGATTTTGGCAATGCATGGATACGATGAATGATAAAAGTAAATTAGAGAAACTTCTAGAAAAAGAGGAAGCGCCATGGAAAGTATGGGATTGATGAAATCATTTTACAAAGGGAAAAAAGTTTTAGTTACCGGACATACTGGTTTTAAGGGAAGTTGGCTATGTAGTATTCTTTTAGAATGTGGCGCAGAAATATGTGGTATTGGATTGCTGCCTAATACAGATCCCGCATTATTTAATTTATTAGATTTAGAAAATCGTATTCAGTCGCATATTTTAGATATTCGTGATCTTCAAAACGTTAAAAGGATTTTTGATGAATTTAAACCAGAAATTGTCTTTCACTTAGCAGCTCAGCCCTTGGTCATTGATTCCTATAAAAATCCTGTTTACACCTTCGATGTTAACGTTATTGGAACTGTTAATATTTTGGAATGTATTCGATTAAATCCTTGTGTGAAGTCATTCGTTAATGTGACCACAGATAAAGTTTATGAGAATCAGGAACAAGAAAATTACGGTTACGTTGAAACTGATAGATTGAATGGCTATGATCCTTATTCTAATAGTAAATCTTGTTCAGAGCTGGTTACCGCGTCATACTGCAAATCGTTTTTTAGTGATCGAGATTTAGCTGTTTCAACATGCCGGGCAGGAAATGTTATCGGAGGCGGAGATTTCTCGGAGAATCGAATTGTTCCTGATTGTATAAAATACACTGTAAAAAATATACCAATTATTGTTAGGAACCCAAATTCAGTCCGGCCATATCAACATGTTTTGGAAGCAGATATGTTCTATTTAATGTTGGCTATGAAACAATATAATAATAAAAGCTATGCAGGAAATTATAATATTGGGCCAGATGATAGCGATTGTGTAACAACAAGTCAGCTTTGTGAGCTGTTTTGTCATTTTTGGGAAGGCGCTAAATGGAAAGCAACGGACTATCAAGGACCGCATGAAGCTAATTTTCTAAAATTAAATTGTGAAAAAGCAAAAAGTATTTTAAATTGGCATCCACGCTGGCATGTGGCTGAGGCTGTTAAGAAGACTATAGAGTGGTCAAAAGTATTTGTAAATAACGGAGATCTAAAAGAAATTACAAGTCATCAAATTTTAGAATATATGGAGGAATGATTATGACTTCAATGTCAGAAGATAAGAAGCAAATATTAGAATTAGTAAAAGAGTACTACAACCATTATCATAAAGACACTGATGAGTATAGCGAAGGAGATCGAATTGCTTATGCAGGACGAGTTTATGATGAAGAAGAAATGGTTAATCTGGTTGATAGTGCTTTAGATTTTTGGCTTACATCGGGCAGATACTGCGCACAATTCGAAAAAGATTTTTCAAAGTTCTTAGGAGTTAAGCATTGTTTGTTAACGAATTCAGGTTCATCCTCAAATTTGATTGCATTTATGACGCTGACCTCTCCATTATTGAAAGAAAGACAAATCAAGCGTGGAGACGAGATAATCACGGTTGCAGCTGGTTTTCCTACGACGATCTCTCCTATCTTGCAGTATGGGGCTATTCCGGTCTTTGTTGATGTTACTATCCCTACCTATAATATTGATGTTAGTCAATTGGAAGCCGCTGTTAGTGAGAAAACAAAGGCTGTTATGATTGCACATACATTAGGAAACCCGTTTGATTTAGAGAAAGTAAAAGCATTCTGTGATAAATATAATCTCTGGTTGATTGAGGATAATTGTGATGCATTAGGATCAACTTATTATCTTAATGGGGAAGAAAAACTAACGGGAACCATTGGTGATATTGGAACATCTAGCTTTTATCCGCCTCATCATATGACGATGGGCGAAGGGGGAGCTGTTTATACTAATAATGCTTTGCTTTATAAAATAGCTTTGTCGTTTAGAGATTGGGGTAGAGACTGTATCTGTCCAAGCGGACATGATAACTTCTGCGGGCATCGTTATGATGGGCAATACGGATTATTGCCAAAAGGCTATGATCATAAATATGTTTATTCACACTTTGGATATAATCTGAAAGCGACAGAGATGCAAGCTTCGATAGGGGTTGCCCAGCTAAAGAAACTTAATGAATTTACAAAACAACGCCGAGAGAATTTTGAGTATTTGAAAGATAACTTGAAAGATCTTGAATCTCATTTGATTCTTCCTGAAGCTACGGTAAACTCAAATCCTTCGTGGTTTGGCTTTCTTATAACAGTGAAAGAAGGCGTGGATAGAAACGAACTTGTTCAATTTATCGAATCAAATAATATTCAAACAAGAATGTTATTTGCAGGGAATATGATTAAACATCCATGTTTTGACCAGTTACGAGAACAACAATCGGGATATCGAGTTGTTGGTGATTTAAGAAATACGGATCACATTATGGAAAACACATTTTGGATTGGTGTTTCACCCAAAATGAATAAGCAAAAGTTGGATTTTATGAGCAAAATTATTCATAATTATTTTAATAAACGAGAAGAGCGCTGATCTCTTCTCGTTTTCATAAGGGAGAATGACTTTTATTCATATTCTTCTTAGTGTAAAATAAGAGAAGAAAAAGGAGAATGATTATGAAAGCTTCTGATGCCATCGTTCAATTTTTTATTGATAAACAGATTACTGATATTTTTGGATATCCAGGAGGTATGGTAACGCATTTAATGGATTCCTTTGATAAATATAAAAATAAAATCTCTGCCCATGTTACCTATAATGAACAAGGCGCGTCATTTGCGGCCTGTGGATACGCCCAAGTTAGTCTAAAGCCAGGAGTCGCTTATGCGACGAGTGGCCCGGGAGCGACGAACTTGATTACCGGTATTTGCAATGCCTATTTTGATGGAATTCCTGCAATATTTTTAACAGGACAGGTCAATACTTACGAGTCAGGCAAAGGTCTTTCCTGCAGGCAAAAAGGATTTCAAGAAACTGATATTCTAGGAATTGTCAGGCCTGTTACGAAATATTGTTCATATATAGAAAAACCGGAAGACTTATTGCCAGAATTAGAAAAAGCTTATACCATGGCGATGGATGGGCGTTGTGGACCTGTAGTGCTAGATGTTCCCATGAATGTTCAACGTGCTGACATTGTTTATTCTTTAAACGGAGCGCAGAATCAAGTGCCGAACTTGATAGATGAAAATCAGCTGCAGGTTATAATTGATATTGTCAAAACTGCTAAAAGACCTTGTTTTCTAGCGGGGGCTGGAATTCGTCAAAGTGGTTCATTGAACCAATTCGTTGAGTTAATCAATGAGAATCAAATACCTGTAGTAACTAGTATGATCGCAATCGATACTTTGCCTAGTAATCATTCTATGAAGTATGGCTTTATTGGCGCCTATGGCGATCGTACAGCTAATTTTATTGTAGAGAAGTGTGATTTGTTAATTACATTGGGAAGTCGCTTAGATATTCGGCAAACGGGTGTGAATCAAAAGAATTTTGCACCGCATGCTAAACTTATTCGTGTGGATATTGATCGTCAGGAGTGCACAAATAAAATCAAATCGGATGAGATTGATATTAACTTGGATTTAAAAGAAGCAATTCCAGTATTATCACAAATTTTAAGAAATTATTTGAATGAAAATGAGGATTGGATTAAACTTTGTAACACGATTAGGAATGAACTGAGCAGTATTGATGATCAATTACCTAATCAAATTGTTACTTCTTTAAGCGAGAAGATTCCTGAAGATGTAGTCATTACCACAGATGTGGGGCAGAATCAGGTATGGATTTCACAATCTTTTCAGGTGAAAGAAAATCAAAGAATTTTATTTTCTGGGGGACATGGGGCAATGGGGTATTCTTTGCCTGCAGCAATTGGCGCCTATTATGCTTCTGGGAAACCGATTGTATGTTTTAATGGTGATGGTGGATTTCAAATGAATATTCAGGAATTGCAGTTTATCGCCAGTCATCATCTGCCGATAAAGATAATTGTATTTAATAATCATTCTCTAGGTATGATTAGACATTTTCAAGAAATGTATTTTGATTCACGATATGCGCAAACGATAGCTTCTGGAAACTATTTTAGTTGTAACTTGAGGAAAATTTCAGAGGCTTATAATATTCCATTTTATGAATTCTCTGATAGCGATTTTACAGTAAAGCATGTTTTTGATGATATGGGACCATGCTTGGTTGAAATCAATCTGCCAGAAGAAACTTATGTTATACCTAAATTAGCTGTTGGAAAACCGAATACCGATCAAGAACCATCCTTAGACCGTGTTCTTTATAGAAAGTTGATGGATTTATGAGTGTAAAAATAAGAAAAATCCTGCCTTTGTGGGGCTGTTTGACTTTGATTCTTTGTGCATTTTATACCTATGTTTATGTAATCAATCATTACACTTTAGTTTTCTGGGGAGATCAGACTGAGGCATTAATCCCTTATATGATTGATTTGTATACGCAGTTTAAAGAGAGTGGGTTTACTCTATGGAATCATTCCATCGGATTAGGTGCAAGTAACCTTGTCTATTATTATACGATATTAGGTTCGCCTTCCTTCTATTTAAATTTATTACTGCCCACGAGTGACTGGATTCCTTATTTTATTCCTGTTTTGGATAGTTTGCGTTTCTTTTTAATTGGAACTACTGCTTGGTTATGGCTAGACAAATTAGTTTGCAGTGATAAAGCGAAACTCATCGGGACTTTAATCTTTACACTCTCCGGCTGGGCAATGTACTGGCTGCACTTCAGCTATTTTCTAGATGCGTATCTCTATTTAGCTCTTCTTTTGTATTTTAGCGAAGAAATTCTTGAAGGAAGGAAAAAGTTAGGTTTCACTCTAATTATTTGTTTGTCATCAATTATCAGTCCCTATATTTTATATATGTTTTCTTGGCTATTATTTATCTACATGATATGCAGACTTTTCATGAAATATGAAAAAGTGACTCTTAAATTTTTCTTTCAGAAATTCTTATCTGTTTTTGTTTATTATTTGTTAGGAGTCGCTTTGTCAGCCTTTGCTTTATTACCTGCAGGACTCATGTTATTATCAACTGATCGCATAGGAAGTGGAACGGAGTCGTTATTCAAGCCTTTGTTAGGCGGGGATTTGATTCGGGTTATAACATCATTATTTTCGCCAGTAATTAATGATTATGATTATAATATTTTCAGTTCTCCTTTCTTAAAATTAGATAATCGTGTTTATACTGTTTATAATTATTCATTTATTCTATTTGTTCTCTTATTGCCTCAACTTTTGAAAATAAAGTTTAGAGGAAAGAAACCCCTAATAATAACAAGTTTAGTTTTATATGCGATGCTTCTTTTTCCGGTCTTTTATTTAGTCTTTAACGGGAACACGTCAATTCGCTGGAGTTTTTATTATATTGTTTTCAATGTCATGCTTATTGCCTATATCCTACAGAATGAAGAACAATTTGATAAAAAGCTGTTAGCCGTATCAGGAGTGGGATGCATTTTAGTTCTTATTGGTATTTCTTTGTTGAGCATGAAATTAGACTGGACAACAGAAATAAATCAGAGTGTGATTAAACGAGTCTGTGTGGTTATTTCCGGTTGTATTGTTTTCTATACATTTTCTTTATTAAAGAATAAAAATAAGTTTTGTAAAGTTTTATTAATAAGTACTGTGATTGCCGAAGCAGTTTTTTGTATGTGCCTGAGAGTTGTCAATGGTACGAATAGTTTAGTTGCTAATTCCGAGGGTTGGAATGAATATCAACAGAAAATGTTAAACACAGATGCCGTTGATTTTATAAAAAAACAGGATTCTGGATTTTATCGTATCGATTTTGCGGATAATTCAAGCATTGCTTATAATTATCCAATAGTGAAACGATATAATGGCTTTACTTCCTATTTTAACGTCTATAATCATGAAACAAGACCTTTGTATGATAATCGAAGTACTGATAATTGGTTTTTAGGTTATCAACCTTCAAAGTTTTTACTTAAATCTTTATTAGGCTCAAAGTATATGATTACGTGGGAAGATAATCAATTTTTAATCCCTCATACCTATGACTTGATCTATGAGTCATCAAAACAAAAAGTTTATAAAAATTCTCTTGATATGTCATTAGGTTATGCTAGTTCAAAAATATCGGGGTTCAATATCCTGGAAGATCTTGACAAATCTCAGGAAGACATTGTTCTGTTAAATTCGATTGTAATTCCAGAGGCAATGAATAACGAATCAAATATTAATGATATTTATCCATTAATTGCTGAGAACTTAGTTAATTCCGGTTTTCCTTGGCATGAAAAAGAGGGCTATTTGTTTGTTGATTATAGTCAAAGTAATCCTTATGGCATAGTCGCTTACGAATTCTATAAAAATGGAAAACAAGTAAAATACGAGGAAAATTATGAATATGGATATACTGCCATCCGTGTTGATCAAGATATAGATGAAGTATATATCTATTGCAAGAATTTTAATAATATAAATGAGTATATTCCTGTTAATGTATATTGGATTTCTGATAAGGTTATCGACCAATGCTTTTCTCGCTTAGCAGCAGAAGATCACTTTGAAAATGTTTTAGTTTCAGGTGAAGATCTCTCTGCGGATATAACAATTAACAATGAAAAAAAATGGGTTGCCACCACTATTCCATATAATCCGGGCTGGAAAGTCTGGGATAATGGTAAAATAGTGGATGTCAAAGAAGTGAATGAAGTATTTATTGGTTTTGAATTAGATGAGGGAGTTCATAGAATCCAATTTAAATTTATACCCTCAGGTTTGAAGCTTGGGATGGGAATTAGTTTTGGAGCATGTATAATCGTTATATTCTTAGGGTATAAGAAGGTAAAACAAGCCGATATTGTAAATGATTAAAAAATAACGTAAGATAAATAGGTTGAGAAAGGCGGAAATAACATGAAAAAGATTAGTATAGTTGTCCCTACTTATAATGAAGAGGAAAATGTAAAGCCTTTATCAGAAGCTATTATTAACGAATTGAGTATAAACTGTAGTACATATGATTATGAATTAATATTCATTGATAATAATTCAAAGGATAACACTCAAGGCATTATCAGACATTTATGCCATGAAAATCCTAAAATAAAAGCAATATTTAATACTAAAAATTTTGGACAGGCTAATTCTCCATTCTATGGGATACTTTCGAGCACGGGAGATTGTACTATTCTTATCTGCGCTGACTTCCAAGATCCGATCGACATGATTCACCTATTTGTTCAAGAATGGGAACAAGGCTATAAGATCGTTATTGGAAGAAAGACAACAAGTAAGGAAAATAAAGTAATGTATACATTCCGCAGTCTCTATTACAAGTTGTTAAATAAATTTTCAGACTTTGAACAAATAGAGCATTTCACTGGCTTTGGCTTATATGATGCTAGTTTTGTGCAGACACTACGAGAATTAAAAGATCCAACACCATTTTTGAGAGGTATTGTGGCAGAGCTGGGGCCGGAAAGAAAAGAAATTGCTTATACGCAGCAACAGCGCAGAGCGGGAAAAACAAAAAATAATTTCTTTCGGTTATATGACTTAGCAATGTTAAGCTTTACTTCTTATACGACAATAGGGTTACGAGCTGCAACTTTTATCGGATTTATCTTTTCTATATTGAGTTTATTTGTCGCCTTTCTCTATTTAGTGCTTAAGTTAATAAATTGGTATACGTTCCCCATGGGGCAGGCGCCTATTTTAATTGGCGTATTTGTGTTTGGGTCGCTTCAACTATTTTTCATAGGGTTGATTGGAGAGTATATCATAGCAATGAATAAACGTTTAATGAATCGTCCGTTAGTTGTGGAAGAAGAAAGAATAAATTTTTAAAATGGTGAAACATGAATAAGATAAATTTTGAAAAGCTAAAAATACGTTTACTTTCTTTGCTTATTCCAATATTTTGCTTTTTATTAATCCTTTATACAGTTAAATTATGGCCCTTTGGTGAGCAAACGATAGTGAGCCTTGATTTAGATTCTCAATATATTTCGTTTTTCAGTTATTTAAAAGAAATTTTCAGAGATCCTACGACTCTCTTTTATTCTTTCTCAAAAACATTAGGCGGAGATATGATAGGCTTAGTTTCATATTACCTGATGAGTCCTTTTAACCTTATTGCTCTGTTTTTTTCTACAAGCAATTTGCCTATCGCGTTGACGCTTATAATTATTTTAAAAATAGGCTCGGCAGGATATACATTTAATCTTTTTCTAAAAAATAATGGATATACTTCGTTAATTTTTTCAACCGCTTACGCATTGATGGCTTTTGTTATCGCTAATTATAGTAATGTAATTTGGCTAGATGGAATCATACTCTTGCCTTTAATTGCTATGGGAATTGAAAAAATTATGGTTGGAAAATCTCCGCTTTTTTACATTTTCAGTTTGTCGGCAAGCATCTTTACTAATTATTATATAGGCTACATGCTTTGTATTTTTTCTGTTATTTATTTTTTCTATTGTTTTTATTTCAAAGAGGAGACTCGGTCACTACGATCCAGCAAAGTTTTTATTAATTTTTGCTTTGCATCGATTATTTCAGGTGGGTTGGCAGCGGTTTTGCTGATTCCTGTAAAGTATTCACTGGAAACGACAAAAGGATTATTTGATCTATCAAGTATGCAGTGGCAAGCTAACTTAACGTTAAGGGATTTATTTAGTAAATTAATATTAGGCAGTTATAATTTTAATGAAGCTATGTCTGGAAAGCCTAACATTTATTGTAGTTATATCGGTTTATTAAGCTTTGTTTTTTATTTCCTTAATAAGAGGATTGATAAAAAAGAAAAAACAGGATGCTTCCTAATATTGTTGTTATTTTTAGTTTCCTTTATCTTCGAACCTGTTAATTTGATTTGGCATGGCTTCAGTAAGCCAAATTGGTTTCCTTATCGCTATAGTTTTATATTTACTTTTTTTGTATTATTAATTGGTCATAAAGGATTGAATATAACTTTCGAAGGCAATAATAAAAGAATTGTTCTCTTAAGTGCAGGCATGCTAAGTTTATTTATTTTAATTGGTTATATGGGCAATTTTAGTTATCTAAATATTTATAAATTTTTAGCCAGCCTTATTTTTATTTCTTTTATAATTTTGTATCTTCTAAAAAATATAAAAGCTAAAGGAACATTGTTGGTAGTTTTAGTATTAGAACTTACTGTAAATGGTTATTTTAGTTTGAAGGAAATACCGCATTTATCTTTAAATGAGTATAAAACTTACGTTGATAAGGTAGAGCCAATCATAAAAAGTATTAGAAAAAAAGATAGTGGTTTTTATAGATTTGAAAAGACTTTTCAAAGAACACAGAATGATCCTATGCTTTTAAATTATTCTGGTTTATCTCATAACAGCTCGGCAGAAGCTCCTTTTGTGCGTAGCTATTTATATTCTCAATTAGGGTTATGCACAGAAGATAATTGGACTTATTATAATAGTGGGACAACGTATGCGAATGATTCATTACTAGGGATTAAGTATATTTTGACTGAGCAAAAAATTAGCATGGGATATACTGCGTTAAATACTTATGGTGATTCCACTCTATATTTAAATGATTTTACCTTGCCTTTTGGTTTTTTGACTTCTGGGCCTGTACATTTATATTATCCTGTCGATTTTTCGTGGCTATCAAATCAAAATAATATCTGGAAAGTTCTTAGTAATAATGAAAATTTAGAAATTATTAAAAGTCTGGAATTTAGTATTATCAAAAATGACATTATTCAGAACGGTGATTATTTTAATTATACTGTGAACGGTGAAGATCCTTTTCTTGAATATCAGTTTGCAATGCCAAAAAAAGGACCAGTTTTCATTTATTTAACGTCCAATGATGAGAGAAAAGTAAAGCTGTTTATAAATGATGAATATCTTTGTGATTATTTCACTTATGGACAACATCAAATGATTCGTTTAGGGGAGTATGAGAAAGATGAGATAGTTACTTTGAAATTGAAACTAGAGGAAGAACAACTGGATATTCAGTCTGTAAATTTGTTTTATCAGGATATGGATGTTTTTGAGGAAGCTTTTACAAGTTTGATTAATAATAATACTTTGATGATAGAGAATAAAAAGAATGGTTATATTGCGGGGCATATCGAGGTTAAAGAGCCATCAAATTTAATTTTACAAATACCATATGATCAAAATTGGAGATTTTATGTTGATGGTAATAAAGTTAATAGCTATGAAAGTTTAGGTATTTATAGTACACTTCACTTAGATGAGGGATTTCATGATATCAAAGCGATATATATTCCAAGGGGATTAAAACTAGGTATTGCAATTACAATAATATCTTTAATAATTATGTTCATTTGGCTAAGGATGAATGAACTTTGAATCAATATTTGGAGGAGCGTAAAAATATGTTAAGTAAAAGGAATAAATTAGTATTATTAAGTGCAATTATAATTTTAATAAGCTTTATTATATTCTCACCCTACTTAATTAATAATATGCCATTGACATACGGGACTGATATAAAACCACAATGGTTTGAGTTTTATACTGAATTTAAGAATCTGATAATACAGTTTTTTGAAACAAAACAATTACCTTTTTACTCATGGAATTTATTTTTAGGCAATAATTTCTTTGCTTCTAAAAGTTACTACTTGATGGGGGATATATTTAGTTATATAGGTTTGTTAATCCCTTTAAATTTTTTTGACGTTGCTCAAGTATTAGAAGTAATAAAATTTTTAGTTTCAGGATGGACAATGTATTATTTGCTAGGATGCTATAAATTTAATTCTAAAGTTAAATTAATTGGTTCTATTGCTTATACATTTAGCTCTTGGGCAATTTTTTATAGCGGGCAATTATCTTTTCTTTCGTTCTATTGTTGGATGCCATTATATTTTGCGTCCATAGAATTATATTTACGAAAAGGAAAAAAGCTGATGTTTCCTTTTATTTGCATGATTTTGTTATTCACAAATTTTTATTTCTTTTATACACTATCTTTCTTTACTCCAATTTATTATATCTACCGCTATAGCTTGTTAAAAGATAATTTTAAAAATTTTATAAAAGATACCCTAGTTTTAATTGGTTGTTATTTGCTAGGTGTTTTTATGACCGGTGTGTTAACATTGCCGACAATGGCATATATTCTTCAAAATGACCGTGTTGGTCAATTTTCTTTGAAACTGTTTTTTGAACAACCAAGTATTTATCTTCACGAATTATGTGCTCGGTTAGTACCGAATTATATCTATATTTATCGAACTAACGTTTTTGAAACTACTGCCCATACAACTAGAGAGCTATGTTTATATAGCGGAACTTTAACCGCTGTTTTGCTACCGCAAATTTTTTCGGATAAAGATAAAAAATTCAGAAAAGCAACTTTAATATTCTATATAATTTTGAATTTATTTTTGATATTCCCATTTTTAAGTTCAATGGCTCATGGTTTTAGTGATCCAACTTTTCGATGGACAATGATATTAATCCTTGTTCAAATTTTAACTGTGTGTCATTATTTGGAAAATATCAATCAATTAAATACTAAAAATTTAAAGATAACAATGGGTATTTCGATCTTTGTATTAATTGCAGTTATTCCGTTGACTGTGATCCTTTCAAAAGGAAATACAATATCTGCTTATAGAAATCAAATATTGCTGTTTTTATCTGCTATTATTTTTGTGGTTATAAATACGTGGCTTTTATTAAATAAAAAATCTTATATATGGTTCTTAACGGTGTTGTGTATTGAATATTCCATTTCAGGATTTACTTTATATTATTCTCGGATGCGCAGTGAAGGAATAACTTATGATTTTATTAAGTCTGCTACGCATGTTCTACAGGATAAAGATCATGAATTAAATTATTTTTTAGAGAATATTGAACCTGTTAATTCACTACAGTATTATAGAACTTATATTCCTTTAGAGTCAATCTATTGGAATTTTAGTCATAACATGAGTTTAATGGTTCAATTACAAGGAACAATGACTTATGATTCAACATATGCACCAAGTTTTAACAAAATGAAAGAAATTGCTCCAGAAGTGAAAGACTATGATTCTGAATGGATTTTTAATATTAAAAATCCGGATATACTTCAATTTTTAAGTGTAAAATATGCAATTGTCACCAATCCTTCAGAATTGCCTGAAGGACTGAGCTGGCGTTTATTAACTGATAATTATAGATCCGGATTATTAGTTTATAGAAATGATGATTACCGCTCCTTGGGAACTACTTATAATCAGATAATTACTTATGAAGAGATTGAATCTACAAAATTAATTACTCATTTATCAGATATCGTTGCATGTGAATCGAGCGATTTAATGGAAATTCAGAACATGATGAATTCTAATCATTCTGTTGAACTTGAAAACATAGCTCATCAGGGAAATTATCTTACAAGTACCTGCAACACAGATGAGTCAAGTTTTCTTGTCTTATCACTACCTTATGACAAAGGATGGAAAGTCTTTGTAAACGGTCAAAATGTAAAAACATATTCTGTTAATGGTGGTTTTGTTGGATTTGGAGTTGAAGCGGGTAATAATCAAATTGAAATGTATTTTACACCTGTAGGCTTTAAACAAGGAGCAATAATATCTTTGATTGGAATTATGGGGTATGTTGCATTAATTGTTTATGAAAAATTAAAAATCAGAAATAGTAGGAGATATAAAAATGAGCAAAGTATTTAGAAAGCGGCCTTGGATTTTATTAATTATTCTCCTTTCTTGCTTAGCGGGCAGCATCATACTTCCATATATTCTTACAGATACGCCATTTATGCTGGGATGGGATATGCGGACCCAATATAGTTCTTTCTATGAAAATCTTAAAACGATGTTCTTAGAAATGAAAAATACAGGTTCACTTCCATTTTATTCTTGGTCTGCATTCCTGGGTAATAATTTCTGGGGAAGTAAACTTTTCTATTATCATGATATATTTGATTATTTATCATTATTGATTTTCCCTAATTTTGATTATAATCGAGTTATTATGTTACAGACTTTTGTGAAATTGGGAATTGCAGGGTTTTGTTTTTATCGCTATTGTCAATATCATCATTATTCCAGTTCTACAAGCATTATTGGTTCATTGCTATTTGCGTTTTCTTCGTATTCATTAGAAGCGTTAAAAGATCCATTTTTCCTGTCATTTTATATTTTTATCCCACTATATTTTCTGGCAATAGATCGGTATTTAATTGAGAAAAAGAAAATAGGATATATCTTAATTACTGCATTTTTGGCTATTACAAATTACTATCACTTTTATTCTCTTAGTATTTTCAGTGTTGTCTATTTTATGTACAGGTATTCATGTTTGCATAATACGTTAAAAGGCTTTTTTAAAGAAGCAATCCCTTTAATTGGCGCTTATATTATCGCTGTTTTACTCGCTGGATTTGCATTAATTCCTGAGTTTTTTAATATCCTTACGAATCAAAGAATTGGAAATTCTTCTGCTTTTTTAATCTATGATAGTATAAAGACATATTTTTATATCTTATCTGGTTTGTTTTTTCCATCAAGTATTATCATCAATCGCACCAATGAATTTTCTTCAATCTATACTTATGTTTCTGATAATAATACTGTATTATATGTATGCCTTTGGGCAGGATCATTTTGTTCTCTATTGATTCCGCAAGTATTTGCAAAAAAAGAAAAGAATAAAAATACTATAGTCTTTTTATTGGTTAATTTATTATTCATGATAATACCATTTGGTTCTTCAATCATGCATGGTTTTAGTGAACCAGCTTTTCGTTGGTTTCAATTCTCTCTGTTTGTCAATCTCACTTTGATTCTGCCTTATTTAGATGAAAATAAACTTATTAATAGAAAATGTTTGTTCATGTCTGTTTTATTTATATCATTGATACTTCTATTTGGAACGCCTTTATTAGGAATTTTGAATAATATCCCTTTTCAAAAATATAGCCGCGAGTATAGTTTAATATTAATTACTTTACCCTTTTTATGGATAGGTTATTTTGTCTTGTTAAAAGGAAAAAAATGGATATTTATCATTTTCACTTTCTTTGAGGTATTATTTGTTGCTTATATGTCAGTGTATTCTAACAGTTATTATCGGCAATTTACAAAAGAAACAATTCAAGGCGTTACTCATGTACTACAGAATCGCAACGATTTGAATCAATATCTTTTAA
Source organism: Holdemania sp. 1001302B_160321_E10 (assembly GCF_015552275.1). Lineage (NCBI taxonomy): Bacteria > Bacillati > Bacillota > Erysipelotrichia > Erysipelotrichales > Erysipelotrichaceae > Holdemania > Holdemania sp. 1001302B_160321_E10. The sequence continues at coordinate 29,956 of NZ_JADNEM010000015.1, forward strand.
CATTAGATGAGAAAAATAGCGAACAATTCTATCGTATTTATATTGATCCTAGTGCTGTTTATTGGGATTATTCTACGAATTTAAATTTAAATTTTAATGTTATGGGATTGATGACATATGATTCCACTGTATCTTCTTCAATTGTAGATATGAATCAGATTGCTGATATTGAGTCATATTTACCATGGTCTTATGAGATTAAAGATCCCTATCTGATAGATTTTTTATGCACAAAGTATGCGGTGGTTACAGATATTTCACAACTTCCTCATAAGGATTTTAAACAGGTAGGGGAATTTAACTATCTTTTAATATTTGAAAATCTGCATTATCAAAATTTTGTCCGAACTTATCATAGTATTATAACGCTGAATCATGAAAATATTCAAAGCGAAGAGATATTAAATACTGTAATATGTCATGAAGAAGATCTTGATCAGTTGGAAAATTTAATTAATTTATCAGGAAATGTAGAATGTACCTATATTAATCGTCAATCAAACCAGATCTATGCAGGAATTAATTCTTCCGATTCAGAGTTTGTATCAATACCTATTCCTTATGATGCAGGCTGGAATATTGAAATTAACGGAGAAAAAATTCAATATTATTCAGTGAATGGAGGCATGATTGGGTTTTCTGTTCCGAAGGGGTATAGTGAAATTCATATGATTTTTAGCCCACAAGGTTTTAAGATGGGAATGGTGGCAAGTTTAACCGGTGTTCTTTTACTGATTATTTTAGTTATAGCCGAGAAAATTCAAAAGAAAGTAAAAAAGCAGAACTTGTAATCTGCTTTTTATCTTCTGTGGGCTAATTCATCTTCAATCATATCTATTGTGCGTCGGAAACCATCCTGAATGGAAATAGTAGGTTTCCATCCTAAAGCTCTCAGCTTTTGAGTAGATACATTTATGTAGGTAGTTACCTTATTTTCAATATAAGAGGAATTTATCTCACGGTTTTCCTTATAAAAGCTAATATTTCTATCTGGAAAAGCTTTGATTATTTCTTGTGCTAGTTCTTTGATAGAAACGAAACATTCATCATTTGCCATATTATAGGCTTCTCCGGGAAGTCCGTGAGACAATAAAGTAAGACAAGCAGAAACCAGGTCTAGTACATAACAAAAAGCTCGTTTTGCTTCTCCGGTTGATTTCATAACAATCTGGTTATTTTCAATTACAGATTTAACAAATTCACTAAATACGCGTTGATCATGATGATAATCTAATGTTGGACCGTAAGTATGAAAGATTCTTAGGCAAGTAACAGGGACTTGATATTGTTCATAATATGATTTGCAAAGAGTTTCACCCATCCGTTTGCTTTCGCTATAACAACTGCGGATATCTAACGGATCAATTGTACCCAATGTGTTTTCTGTAATAAGCTGTGAATTAGAAATTTTACCATAAACTTCAGCGCTTGAAAAATATAAAAAATGTTCAATTTTTTTCTTGCGAGCTAATTCAAGAAGATAATAAGTACCCAAGATATTGGGCAGTGCAACATCAACTGGATTAGTTTTGTAATACTGAGGATCTGCCAATGATGCAGCGTGAATGATATAATTGATTTTTTCTTCTGTTCTTAAAGGTGTGTTTAACTCTGAAACTAAACAATGAATATTTTTATTTAATTTATCACCAAACAATAATTCAACTTTTTTTAAATTTCGAACAATAAGCAGTATCCTTAAATTTAGATTTTTCACTGCATTTAAATAAATAAAGTATTCTGTTAAATATCGCCCAAGCATTCCTGTTGCCCCGGTTATAAGAAGTGTTTTGTTTCTTAAGAACTCATAATCTAAATTCTGCGAAACTAATTCTTGAAAATCAGTAGTTAAGTCCATGATATCCTCCCATAAAAACAAGCTATAATATATTATATAGTATAACTACTTTTGTTTCGACTAAACTTTAATTTTCTAGAGCTTATTTTAGAAACTTGCATAACATTAGGTTAAAGGATAAAATAAGAAAAGACTTATTGAGGTGAAATTATGAAATATCTTGTGGGCAGTGTATATCCAATTCTCTTAATACTGATCGCTGTTGTTTTATGGCATAATGATAAAATCAGGGAAACAGTAAAAACTAATAAAAAATCTATTTTGCTGTTTCTTTTATTTAATTTCGTAATGATTAATGTTATGTTATTTCTTCACTTGCGACAAGAACAGTTTATTGCCTATTGGGATTTTGGCGGCTTTTGGCGGAAATCAGTTGAATTTAATCAGATGATGGACCGAAGTGTAAAAGAAGCCATGGATAACCTTTGGTTTTCTTTGAACTATTCAGAATACTCATATTTACCCGAATGGTTCTTATATCTGCCTACGCAGTTATTAGGAAGCTCTTATCCGCGGTTTATTTTAGCTATGTTTAATAGTTTTGTGCTTCCTGCTAATTTAATATTGTATATTTTTAGCTTGATGGTTTTAGGAGATAAACAATCAATGCTGAAAAAAGCTTTCATGGGATTATTTATCACTACCTTTGCGGGTAATTTATATTCCATGGTTTTCGGATATATCGGCAGCGCAGGTTTACCTTTTATTACCAGTATCTTGCTATTAGTTTATGCAGGCGGCTTAGATACATTTGACTGGAAAAATAATGTCTTTATTGGGATATCTATGATAATTCTATTATTAGTTAGACGATGGTTTGCTTATTGGATTGTAGGTTTCTATATTGCTTATACTTTAGCATATTTAATAAAGGAAAGGTCTGCGCACTCTCTTACGAAGTCAAAAATAAAAGTACAATTTTTGAATATGCTTGTTTGCGGTATCATTCCATTAACCATACTATTAACTTTATTCTTCCCTTTATTTAAAACAATCACAACTTATAACTATGCTGAAGCATATTCTGTAGCAAAGGTTGGCGGGGCTGCTTACGTTATTGGATGGTTCATTCAATTTTATGGTTGGCTTTTAATCATTTTGCTAATCATCGGCTTCTTTTATGGGATTAAATCGAAAGAACATCGTCTAATTACTTGTTTATGTGTTATCCAAACATTAGTTGCTGTCATTTTATTTAATCGAGTACAAAGCTTTGGATCTCATCATTATTACATTATTAATGGCCCTGTGATGATTCTGATGATTTTCGGTTTAAAGAAGGTTCTTGATTGTTTATCTGATAAGAAGAGTGCTGTACTTCTTACGGCTTCTGCCTGCTTAATTTGTATAAATTTTTCAAAAACAGTGGTATTTGGTAAAAATCCTAAAGTTGATGCATTCTTAGATAAATTAAATGTGTTGATATCAGCGCCTTTTCCTGATTTGAGAATCCGTAATGATCTTGATCAAATCCGAAATATGGCAGAATTTTTAGATAAGACGCCTAATGAATATGAATACGTATACGTTTTATCTAATTCTGTATTATTTAACGATGATATGTTAAGAAATGCCTTTTTTCCAGAGAAGAATGAAGGGGTTGCAAATTTATTGGTTGCTGACGCCTATGATTATCGTGATGGAATACCTGCTGATTTTTTTCAGTATTACTATATTGTAGTTGCAGATCCCATTCAACTTCAGTTTGGAGAAGAAAATCAGAAATGTGTCAGTATATTAGCAGAATTTATGCTGAATTCTGAAGAGTCTGGTCCGTATTATCGTATAATCAGAGAATATGATTTAGACAATGATGTGCATATCAATATTTATCAAAGGATAGAACAAGTTCCAAACGAAGTTCGAAAAGAAATTAGTGATCGTTATCGTAGCTTTTATCCTAACAATCCAGAGCTGTACGAATTTAATATGTTATCTTGAGTAGAAAGTATGGTTTTAGAGTTAATAAGGGGGACCATAACTCATGGATTAATGTTATTTAGGAGATGTTAAGTTTATGAAATCTAAAGAAAACATTTATTCTTTAAAAACATTTGGACTTTTTTTGTTAGTAATTATCATTCTTGTTCTAATTTTTTTAGGTTGCTATGTTGAGAATAAAGGAGTGTATATCTTTCCTGGTGATTCTGTTGAACAGATGTATCAATTCTATCTAGGGGGGTGGGAAAAAATTCACGCTGGTACTTTATCTCAATTTGATTGGTCTTTAGGTGTTGGCGGAAATATAATGGCGTATGTTTATTATTTTCTAACAAGTCCGTTTTTCTATATAACCTTGTTTTTTCCTAGAGAAGGTATGCAGTATTTGATGTTAAATTTAAATAGTTTAAAAATATTTCTGCTATTTATAAGTACTTATTATTGGGCAAGTAAAATCACTGGAAATAAAAGTTCAAAGATAATCGCGAGCTTTATTATAACTTTTTCAGGCTGGGTATTCTTTTATTATGCATACAATATGTTTTTAGATGCATTTATTTTATATCCTTTAATTTTAGGATTGACTGAAGAATATTTGAAAAATAATAAGTATGTGGCTTTAACGTGTTGCATCGGAATTTTAGGAATTATAAATTATTATTTTTTATATATGTTTCTTCCCTTCCTTTGTGTTTACGCTTTAATTCGGTATGTCAACGTGAATCAATTAGGCTTTAATTTCAAGTTAATGATTAAAGTCGGATTAAAGTTTGTAGGAATTATTTTACTGGGAATTTGCTTAAGTGCTGTAATCTTGCTTCCATGCGGATTTCTCGTTATGCAAAATAATCGATTTATGACTAATGAAATTAGTTATTTTGATACAATTGGAATCAATGAAATTGTGTATTTTTTCAGCACTTTGTTTACACCTGTATTTGAAAGATTTAATGCCAGTTATCTTATTCCGGAACATACGCATGAATTTATAGGGTGGGGCGGAGGTTGTAGCTTATTTGCCTTTATTATTACACCACTCTTACTTCCTTTAGTGTTCTGCTTAAAAGATAAATGCAAAAGGAACAGCTTAGTTATTAGTTATTGCATGTTACTTCTATTACTTAATTTTCAATATGGGTGGTATCTATTGCAACGCTCTATAGATACTCGATGGCTTTATATGTTTTTGTTTGTTGATGCGCTGGCTCTTATTGAAATTAATGAAGAATTAGAAGATAAGAGATTGAATTCGAGGAAGTTGATTTTTTCCTTTATGATTTCTAGTAGCGTGATTGCTGTCTTATTATTGAATATGCTTCATCATCACTATTGGCCTAGAAAACAAATGATTGAAGTAGGCATGGTGTCGACGTTGATGATTATTTTTATGATGTGTTATGTTGTTTACTATAATTCAAGAAAAAAGAGAACTTGGTTCTTACTAACGATTTTGACTTTGGAGGCAATTGCATCAGGAAGGATATTTGTTGCTTATAATTATGGAATTGACCATACTTTTTTTGAGCAACCAGAACAGTCAACTGAGGCTATAGAGTATATTAAGCGTATTGATCACGGATATTACCGTATTCTATATGGTTCAGAATCATATCAAATCCCTGGAGCGCCAGGGGCGTTTGTTATTACAACTCCCAATGAACCATTTTCAAAAAATTATCCAGGTTTTTCTTTTTACAATACAATTTATAATACAGAGACATCTGATTATTATAATAGGACTAGTCCAAATTGGTTTGTATCTGAAGCTATGGGGAGAAATAAAATTTATAATTTAATGTCTGCTAAGTATTGGATTACTTATGACTATGAAAGTCAGATTCCTGATGATTATGAATTACTTTATAAAGATAAAGATACAGGATTTTCAATTTATAAAAATCCATATTTCTTAGAACTTGGTAAAACTTATGATAAAACAATTAATAAAGAGTTTTTTGATTCCTTGCCTGTTTTGTTGAAAGATCGAATTATGCTTGATTATCTCGTTACTGAGGAAAGCACTAATTTTGAATATGAATTAAATGATAATTTTATATTTTTGGGACAATTGCCAGAGTGCAGTACAAGAGAATTAGTTCTAGAAGATCCGATTTCAAACGGGAATTTATATGTTGTTAATTATGGTGTAACCGAAATAATCATATCATTATATAATGATAACGAACTTTTAAAAGTTTATCCGTATAGTCAATATAATTATGTCGACTTAAGAATCGACGATAATATGGAAGTGAATAGAATTGTAGTTGAAGGTGAAAATTATTCAGGTGTTGCCGCTTTTATGGATGTTTACTTTGAGCCGAATGATGGAAGTTATGACCAATGGTATCAACAGACACAACAGGAAAAATTTGAAAATGTTTTATTTGATAGGGATTATATAGCGGCAGATATTAATTTGAATGATGAACGATATATATTTACATCCATTCCTTATGACAAAGGTTGGAAAGTTTATGTGAACGGCGAGAAGGTGCCATATGAGAAAGTGAATTTAGGATTTATCGGACTACGCTTAGGAAGTGGTAATTATCATCTGGAATTTCGCTATGAAATCCCATATTTAAAAGTAGGTGCAATAATTTCGCTGGGTTCTTTAATGATTCTAATATTGCTTTCGCTGAGGAATTCAAAAAAGTTTAGAAAATCTTAATTTGACTCGAATACTCAGAAACTCTATAATGGCAGGCATGAACACGTTAAAAATGATAAGAAATCTGATTTTGATTTTATTGATAGCGATAGTGAGCGGTTTGGCTCTGAACACTATCGCTTTTTCACTTCCTGTTCAGCCAGTAAAAGAAAATCTTACAGAGAACTTGGAAGTTTTTGAAAAGGAAATGGAGTCGGACTATTTCAGGGTTATCGAAAACGATGATGCCACCATGCTGGATTTATATACAGATGCTCTAATGATGAACACGATGATTTATGAGAGTGATCAAAGTAACTTTGTTAATGCTGTGGCAGCGCATCACTATTTCAACGAGGGTCAAACGATGCAACAAAGCTTTCTGGATCTTGTTGAAGAAAAGACAGAAGGGAAAGAGGTCTATGCCTATGCACGATATTGGCATGGATACCTGCTGCCGCTAAAGCTGGCATTGTCTTCGATGACCTATCTCGACTTTCGTATCTTAAACCTATTTTTACAAATTCTTTTGTTAGGCCTGGCTGTAAAAACAATGGCGGAGCAGGGCGGCAGGAAGCTAGTGATCCCCTTATTAGTTGCTTTTGTCTTTTTAATGCCTGTCGCTACGGCCTATTGCTTGCAGTATTCGTTTATTGTGTATATCACATTGATTGCGACGATTCTATTATTTCATTTTCGAGAGAAACTGGATCAAAGAAAAAATGCGATTTATTTCTTTTTCATTATCGGAGTGGTGACCAATTACTTTGACCTGTTGACTTATCCTCTGATTACGTTTGGAATTCCGGCGGTTCTCTTGTTATTCAGCGGTAAAAAGAAAACGACTATTTTAGAATCTTTGATGACTTTTGCGGCGATCACCTGCGCCTGGATCGGTGGTTATGCCTTGATGTGGGTGGGGAAGTGGACTGTAGCTACGCTGGTTCTTCATGAAAATATTTATCTGGATGCGATCCAACAGATTATTCTGCGTACTAACGATGAAGTGAAGAATTTGGAACTAACCTATTCCATGGTATTAGAAAAAAATCTGGAATTGCTGCAGCGTTTACCCTATGCTCTTTTATTCTATATTCCATTAATAACGAAAATTCCTTCAATCGTCGCTTTACTGATTCACGATCAACGGGTATTCTTTAAGAAAATACTGATAATGGCCTGTTTCGTATGTGTCCCCTTAGTTTGGATTCTTGTTTTGCGGAATCATTCATTTATGCATTATTTTTATACGTATCGTATTTTAATTATTGCTTCATTCGCAATTCAGTGCGCTGCTTTTTCAACCCCGTCATTATTGCGAAATGCTGAAGAGTAAGTTTATAGCGTGTTTTCTTCTCTGAAAAATTCACAACCCGAATTAAATTCTGGTATACTATAAAAGGTGATGAAAATTGAAACATCTTGTCAGTGTCATTGTTCCAGTCTATAACGTGCAAGCCTATCTGGACCGATGTGTTCAGTCAATTGTAGATCAGACGTATTCAAATTTGGAAATTCTTTTAATTGATGACGGCTCAACTGATGAGTCATATCGATTAATGCAGAACTGGGCTGAAAAAGACAAACGAATTCGTTTGCTTCAAAAAACGAATGGCGGATTAAGCGACGCCCGGAATTTTGGAATCCAAAGAGCGCAGGGAGAATACTTCGCGTTTATCGACAGCGATGATTTTATTCGCCCGGCGATGATCGAAAAAATGTTGGCGGCGATGGTCGAGCAGCAAGCTCAAATCGGTGTTTGCGATATGGAGTATCTCTATGATGACGGCCGGGTCGAATTTGCCAGCGGCGGAGCGTTTGCTGTGGGGGATGTGAAAACCCATCCGGAATTAATTCGTATGAATAACAGCGCTTGTAATAAGCTTTTCGCTCGTTCTCTGTTTCAGGACATTGAATTTCCGGTTGGAAAATGGTATGAAGATTTGGCAACGATTCCGATGATCTGCTTTAATGCGGAACGGATTGTGAAAGTGAACGAAGCGTTTTATGTCTATTATCAGCGGTCAGGTTCGATCGCGCACAGCGCAAATCCTAAAATATTTGATATCTATAAAGCGATTCAGCGTGTCATTGAATATATAGAGGTTCATTGCGATGATGCATCTTTGAAAAACCAGTTTATTCAGGAAATGAAGCATTGCTATATCATCCATGGATTAGATTTAACGACGCTGCGGATCAAGGACTTTGATGAATCGGAAGACAGGGAAAAGTATTTGGCGGAGAACATGAAGCAATTAAAACGGTGTTATCCAGATTGGGAGCAGGATACATTCGTAAAATCAGCGGGATTGAAGAAAAAACTGATCATTGCGCTGTTGAAGAGGAAACAATGGAAGGCGGTGCTCGGCATTTATGACCGGTCAAAATCAGCGTGACAAACGCAGAATTTTATTTGTTAACGATGAAATGGAAATGGGCGGCGTCGCCCGTGTTTTAAATACATTGATGAAAAATCTTGATCAGCAGGTATATCAAATCGATTTGTTGGTCTTACATAAAACAGGCACACTGCTTCAGGATATCCCAGAGGGTGTGCATGTGATTGAAGGAACATCGTTTTTTAACGCCGTGGACAGCCCGCTCAAAGAATTACTGAAAAAGGGAGACCTTCCGCATCTTTTCAGTAAGCTGCGCTTGCTGCTGTACATGAAAACAGGATTGATCCGCAGTAAAATCCTCAAGGAGCGAAAAAAGATGCTGTCCGGCGTCTATGATGTGGAAATGGCGGCGAAAGAGGGATTCTGTACAATCTTTACCGCTTATGGCAATAGTAAGCGGAAAGTCAATTGGGTATTGACTGATTACAGTGTCTGCAATTACTCCGCGAATCATATGCGATTGGTGAAGTCTGCTTTGCAGAAAATTGATCTGAATATTGCGGATTCAGCGGAAGCCACGGAGGCCTATAAAAAGGTCTTCGGAATTCAGAATGTCATAACGATTCATAATCTGATGAATACTGAAAAAGTAGAAAAAGGAAAGACAAAAACAGAAGATCAAGCAAAGATTGATCCTTCAAAACTGAATGTGATTTCAGTGATTCGATTTCATCCGCAAAAGGCGGCGGATCGATTGCTGCTGGCGCATAAATATGTGCTGGATCAGGGGATTGAACATGAACTTTATTTAATCGGCGGCGGCGAGCAGGAAGCGATGTTGTTGAAAATGCAGAAAGACCTGAATCTGACACATGTTCATTTCCTGGGCTTTAAAACAAATCCGTATGCCGATATCCGGGCCTGCGACTTGTTTGTTCTGCCTTCTTTGTATGAAGGTTTCGCGACGGTGATCAATGAATCGTTTATTGCCGGAACACCGGTCTTGTCGACGGAGGTTGCGGGCGTTCATGAACAGATCACTGCGCCGCATTTTGGATGGATTGTTGAGAATAGCCAGAAAGGCTTGAACGAAGGCTTGCTGAACGCGTTGCAATCGAAGGATCAGCTGCAGGAGATGAAACGGCAGCTGCAGGGGTATCATTATCCGAATGATGAAATCATCCGAAAGTTTACAGAAGTTTTATAACGGAGGCGGATGTATGGAAAAATTAAAAAAAGGAAAGTCCTGGTGCTGGCTGTTAGGCGCTTTGTTTATCTTTGTCCTGTTTTACTACATTACCGTCAGGACGCCGCTGGCGGGAGACGATTGGGGCTACGCGGTCAATGGGATGAGCGGAAATCCGTTCGTCAAAGCGTGGGAATTCTATTTCACCTGGTCGGGGCGTTATTTCGCGGAGCTTTGGGGCTTCATCGTCGCGCCGAGAAAGGGCCTGTGGAATTTCCTGAATCCTGCCTTATTCGCGGGAATCTATGTTTTGCTATATCAAATTGTGAATCCGAAGCGTAATCCGTTATCCGTAGCGGTCTTGATTGCCGCGATGATGTTAACGGTGTCGGACCGGCTGCGGATGGAAACCTATACTTGGATTATGGGAACAACCTACGTCGTGCCGTTATTTTTGATTCTGCTGGTCATCTGGATGATGAAAAATATCTTGTTTTCGGAACGGAAAATAAAAAAAGGACATTATGCCGCGCTGATCCTTCTTAATTTTTATATCGGTTTAGCTATGGAAAATTGTTCAGCGGCCAGTATTTTGCTGAATCTTCTGATGCTGCTTTACGCATATTTCAAGCGAAAAGACGCGTTGAAGTTAACGGGTGCGGGACTCGTGGTCAGCGTGCTTGGTTTTGCCTTGATCCGGATGTCGCCGGGCGCGGCGTTCCGGCTGGCGCGGGATAACCAGGCATGGATTGCGCTGGGCTTGTTTGGTCAGATCCAGCAGAACTGGGGTAATTTCCTGAATTACACGTTTATTGCGAATAAATATATGATGCTGATTCTGAGTCTGATCACATTCCTGGCTTTGATTCATCATTGGGTAGACCGGATCTGGATGAATAAAAAAGATAAGCTGGCGGCGTTCGTTCAAGGATTCATCCTGACGATCGCGATCGTGGCCTGCTTTGCCCCGACATTCGTCGAGAAAATGAACCTTGAGGTTTTCAGTTTCTTTTATGACTTGGGAACGCCTCAGGGCTTGATCTTCTGCTCGATCTTTTATATTCTTTATATCGCCAACCTGTTTTGGATCTTATTTACTTTATATCAAGATGAAGAACGATTAGAAAAATTGATGATGGTGATGATGGCGGGAACGTGTAATTTAGCAATGCTGCTTTCGCCAATTTATGGCCCGCGGAGTTCGCTGTATACGGTGTACATTATCATCTTATTGACGGCCTCGGTGGCTTCAAAAATTAAAATCAGTTCCGCTGAGGCTGCGGTGATTCTGATTTGCTGCTCAGGGATGTGTCTGCAGCGCAGCTTATCCTGGAAACGGATCTATACTCAGGTTGCTCAAGTTCAGTCGGAACGGGAATCCATTCTGCAGTATTATCGCGAACATCCGGAGGATGATGAAGCCTGGATCCCGCGGATGCCGGAAGAAAGCATTCATTCCGCGGACATTGAGGAAGGCGATACTTATCATCAGAATAGTTTCAGAGAATATTATGGTTTGCCGGAAACGACAAAATTAGTTTTTTATAAGAAACAATAAACTCAATCGTTAAAAAATTAGACAATCGGAACGAAAACCGGTACAATGTCACAGAACCGAACCGCACAAAGGAGGCTGACTGATGCGAAAAATCAAAGAGTTTCTGCGTCCCTGGTTTACGCAGGGGACAGCGATTGGAATTTTACTTTTAATTCTGGCGTTTCAGCCGATGATAGATCTGGACTATTTGATTTATCCCTTTTTAAATCAGTTTGGCTTACCGCGTCCTTCAACGATCGTCCGGTATTTGCTAATTCCCGTTTTAATCGTCGGATGTTTTTACAACAAGGGTAAAAATCGTCGGAAAACGTTGATTCTGGGCGGATTGTATATCGCGGTTTTCGCGGTTTATTTTCTGATTCATGTCCAGGTGACGAGAAATGCCGCGGCGTTGCTGCGTCTGACTACCAATTTCCAGTTCTCCTTGTTCGGCGAGCTGGTCTATTGTTTAACCCTGATCATTCCCTTTGGGCTGATCGCCGCCTTTACGACGCTGCAGGTCAATGAGAAATTATTGAAGCAGATCACGGCGATTTTATCAGCGACGATCTCATTTCCCATTTTAATCAGCGACTTGTTTGTGTTTGGACAGTCGACGTATCTGGGCAATACTGCGGCCAGTTTCTTCAGCTGGTTTACCGGGATATATGAAACGGTGGAACCACGGCGGTTAGCGTGTAAATTTTTCTTTGACGAAGGAAATACGATTGGGATTCTCTTGTTTATGCTGCTGCCGTTATTGTATTATTTCTTTTCCCGGAGCAAGGAACGCAAGGGAAAAATTTCCTGGGCAATGCTGATCATCGTTCAGAGCTTGTCCATGTTGATTTTGTCGACGCGGGTAGCGTCGCTGGGCGCGTTTTTGATCCCGATCGCCTTTGTCGGACTTTATCTCTTTGACGGTCTGCTGTTTCGGCATCAGAAAATAAAAGGGATAGTGCTGATTTTCTGCGCTGCTGTATCGTTAGTCAGCGTGGTGATTCTGCCCTATACGCCGGCCATCCAAAATCAAAAGCGTGATGCTCAAAGCGATGATGCGGTGCGCGGCGACGATGATTTGCTGCAAAAAGGAATTTTAGCCTATGAAGGCCGTTTAAACCTGACGCCAGGCTCGAAAGCCTATGAAGAATTCTGTTTAAAGGCCTTTGAGAAGTCCGGAATTGAGGATAATCTGATATCCAGTATTCCCAAGATGTATTACATGGATTGGTATAGCTACAAGGTTGATCCAGTCTTCTGGAGTGATTTGTTGTTCACCGTGCCGTTGGAAGAACGCTTAACGGGCCGCCAGTTCCAAACCTATTTCATGAATGTGAAATGGGGAATGGCGGATTCCAAGATGAAATTATTTGGTATGGGATATACACCGTTTATGAATGGTTCCATTCTGCTTGAGCAGGACTTTATCCAACAAAAATATACGCTCGGCTATTTAGGCGATCTCCTGCTGGCAGGACCTTGGCTGATTCTGACGGCTTTCGGTGCTGTGTTTGTTCTGCTGCGATGGAAGAAGTGCATGAATCTGGAGATTATGGTTCTGGCTACATCCCTGTGCTGCGGCTTGGGGGCAGCGTATCTCAGCGGTCATACGTTAGATCAGTTTGTTACGACGATGTTCATGGCGCTGATCGCGGCGATTCTGTTGGATCGGGTTTTTGGTCTTCATGATGATTCGGAAAGGGAGGGTAAACAATGACGAAAATAAAATCGGTTTTTCATTCGCATAAGGCAATGAAAGGCTTTGTTCTTCTTTTGTTTATCATCCAGCCTTTGATCGATCTGGATTACTTAATCTATCCGTTTCTTGATCAGTTTGGAATTCCCCGGCCGTCGACGATTATCCGCTTTTTAATCATTCCGCTGGCCGTGTTATGGACGTTTTTTCTGGCTGATAAAAATAAAAAGAAAACGTTGTTATTTGGCGGCCTGTACGGTTTGGCGCTGGCGGTTTATTTTCTGCTGCATATCCGGCAGGGGGCTCAGATTTACAAAGGCTTATATCTGACGCCGAATTTCTTTTTCCAGTTATCAAAGGAAATCACCTATTTTCTGACGCTGGTCATTCCGTATGGAATGATCTATGCAGTTGTTCATCTTCGATTAACGGAAAAAATTGTAAAAGGGGTCACCGTCGCTTTATCGTGCCTGACTGCGCTGCCGATCTTTATCGGCGATTTGTTTGTGTTTGGCGAATCGACGTATGCCGGAATGACCGCGGCTCCGTTTCTGAGCTGGTTTTTAGGAATTTATGCGGATCCAACGAAGATTCATCCTCGTCAGCTAGCTTCCAAGTTTTTCTTTGAAGAAGGAAATACGGTCGGTATTTTAATGTTTATGCTGCTGCCGTTATTGTATCTGTTTTTCCAGCGCAGCACTTCGAAGAAAGAGCGGATTGCATTAGGCGCATTGATCGGAATTCATAGTTTGTCGATGATCATTCTTTCGACGCGGGTCGCCACGTTTGGCACGGTGCTGATCCCGATCGGATTCCTTGTTCTGTATCTTTTTACGACTTTGATCATGAAGGAATACCGGCTGGAAAAAACGGTCTTGTTCTTCTGCGCTGCTGCCGCAGCGATCAGCGGCTGTATCCTGCCATTTTCACCGGCGGTTGTCAATCAGAATATTGACTCAGCGAACACCGCGATCTTATTGCAGGATGATTATCTGCGCAAAGAGCTGGGAACTTCGCTGGAGAATACGACGGAATTAAAAACAAGCGATTATTATCGTTTTATGTTTGAAGCTTATGGAATCCGCGCAAATCTGATGGCCAGCGTGCCGACTCAGTATTATATGGAGTGGTACTATTACACAGCGGATCCGAAGTTCTGGGTTGACGTCCTGGAGCTGCCGCTGGAACAGCGGGTGAACGGCCGGCAGATCGAAAAGATTTTCATGAGCTACAAATGGGGGGAACTTTCTAACTCCGAAAAGTTTTTAGGTATGGGCTATTCAACCTTCAATAACGGCTCGATTTTGTTGGAACGGGATTTTGCCCAGCAGATTTATACGATGGGCTATGCCGGCGCCGCGCTGACGGTTTTGCCATGGCTGCTGGTGACCTGCTTCGGCGCCATTATCGTACTGCTTCGTTGGAAAAAGATGCTCCGGCTGGATGTTTTAGTCTACGCAATGGCACTGGGCTGCGGGTTAGTGTCTTCTTATATCAGCGGACATACGATCGATCAGTTTCTGACGTCTTCGTTTATGGCTTTGCTGATGGGTGTTTTATTGGATCTCGTCATGCGCCCGAAAGAACAGAAAAATTGATCGCCATGGGAAACCATGGCTTTTATTTCAATGAAAATTTTAACAGGTCTATTGTTGTAAACCTGCGGCGATGGTATAATAGGTTAAACAAACAGAATGAAAATTAAAGGATTGATCAGAAAGGCAGGCGGTGGAAAATGAAACCCATCCTCAGTGTGATTGTACCGGTATATAACGTTGAAAAGTATCTGCCCCGGTGTCTTGATTCCTTAGTGAATCAGACGCTCAAAAATATGGAAATTATCGTGATCAACGATGGAACAAAAGATAACAGCCAACAGATTATTGATGACTATGCTGCGCGGTATCCGCAAATTCGTCCATTTAAGAAACCGAACGGCGGGATTGCAGAGACTCGCAATTTTGGCTTAGCGCAGGTGCAGGGAGAGTATTTTGGCTTTCTGGACAGCGATGACTTTACAGAACTGGATATGTTCGAGAAGATGGTCGCGGCGGCAGAGAAAGAGAATGCGGATGTCGTTGTTTCCAATTTTAATTGGGTCTATGGCGAACAGAAGCGGCTGGAAAAGGAAGGTCCGTACGCTCCGGGTAAAGAAATGATGATTCATTTATTTGCCACGCTTTGGAATAAAATTTACCGCACTGATTTTGTCCGGGAAACCGGCTTGCAGTTTCCGACGGGCTATCGCTATGAGGATGCGTGTTTTCTTTATTGCTTAGCGCCGCATGTAAAAAAATTAGCCTTTGTGGACGAAGCTTTTGTCAGTTATATCCAATTGGGAAATTCAATTACGCATACGAACAATCATGAAGTGAAGGATATGATTCATGTTTTTGAAATCATTACGGATTATTTTAAGGTCCAGGGATGGGATCAGGAATATCATGATGAACTGGAATATCTGCATATTAAGTTCTTTTTAGGGAACTCTTTCTTAAGAAGCACGAAGATTGCGGATCGGCAGGATCGGAAAACGACGATTCAGATGGGGTGGGAGCGGTTGAATCAAAGCTTCCCGCAGTGGAAGAAGAACCCGTATCTGAAGTCGCTGGGCGGAATGAAAAATCGTTATTTCAAAACCGTTAGCAATTGGAATATTATGCTTTATTCCGAACTATTTCACAGATTTAAAAAATAAGATCACTGAATTTAAAATATTAAGGAATCATGACAATTTAGGAAAGTATTTGTACTTCTTGAATTTCTCCTTTATAATTAAATGGTGAATTTGCGGAGGTTAGATATGGATAAGCTTTCAATCGTAGTTCCTTGTTATAACGAACAGGAAACGGTGAACATCTTTTACCGCGAAACAACAAAAGTAGTGGATGCCATGAACATGGATTATGAAATTATTTTTGTCAACGATGGTTCCCGCGATAATACCTTAGAAGAATTGGTGAAGCTCCATGACGCGCATCCGGGTATTGTCAAGGTCATTGACTTCAGCCGGAATTTTGGCAAAGAGGGCGGCCTGTTAGCGGGATTGGAAAACGCGACGGGCAATTACGTTACAGTCATGGATGCTGATTTACAGGATCCGCCGGAATATTTGCCAAAGATGTTTGAAGCAATGAATCAGCAGCATGTGGACATTGTAGGTACCCGCCGGGTTACGCGAAAAGGGGAACCGAAGATCCGTTCCTTCTTTGCACGGCAATTTTATAAACTGATCAATAAATTTACTGAAGTCGAAATTGTTGACGGCGCGCGGGATTTCCGGCTGATGACCCGCGAGGTTGTCGACAGCGTTCTTTCACTTCAGGAATATCACCGGTTCTCCAAAGGCATCTTTGCCTGGGTTGGTTATAAAACGGTTTATTTGGAGTATGAGAATGTGGAGCGTGTCGCCGGGGAAACGAGCTGGTCGTTCTGGAAGTTATTCGCTTACGCGATTGAAGGCATTGTTGCCTTTACTGTTGCCCCGCTGCGAATGGCGACGATTTCTGGAATCTTCGTTTCTATCATCGCTTTCCTTTATATGATCTTTGTTTTTGGGAAGGCCTTGATCGTAGGCGATCCGGTTGCGGGTTATCCATCAATGGTCGTCATCATTCTGTTTTTGGGAGGAATTCAGCTGTTAAGCTTAGGCATTATCGGTGAATATCTGTCGAAAACGTACATGGAGACCAAGAAACGTCCGAAATATATCGTCCGTAAAAAATACGAGTAATAAAAGGAGGAATGTTAGTGAGTAAGCAGGATAAAGCAAAAGCAAAACGCGCAAAGAAAAATAAACAGATTATTTATATGATGTTGGCGGCTTCTTTAGTCGTCGTTGCGGTTATGGGCTTTAACATCGTCCGGATTTCGTTAAAGAAATCCGCGGGTAGCGGAGAGGTCGTTGAAAAGACGAATACCTCATCGATGAAGAATGACAAGTATGTCATTGGAAATAATCCGACGCAGTTTCAGCAGGATGAGTTCAAGAAATTGACAGAGGCATTAAAAGGCGATGATCCACAAGAGATAACAGCCGCGGTTGTTCGTAATTTTATTGCCGATTATTTTACCTGGACGAACAAAGATGGTAATTATGAAGTCGGGGGTCTGCAATATATTTATGGCCCAATGTTTACCAGTTTTCAAGAACAGTCCCGTTGGGAGTTTTATAAAGATTTAGATTTATACATCAGTCAGTATGGTCGCGAAAATCTATTAGAAGTCACCGATATTACATTAACAGATGTAGTTTATGCAGGAAAATTTGAACATTATTCTGGAGAAGAATATGAAGCTTATTATGTTGAAGCAACGTGGAATTATAAGCCAAGTTCAAAAATCGATGTTAATAGTTTTCAGAAAACAGGGTATTTCACAGTCGTAGACAACGATGGACGCTATGAAATCGCGCAGTTCTTCGACCATTATGATTAAGGAGGTTGGTTATGACGAAACAGAATAAAATGAGTAAACGTAAACTTTCCAACATTAATCTTGTTCTGGCTGCCATCGCGATTCTGACTGATATTTTGATGGTCTTAGGCATCCTCAACATTACGCGTTACAGTAACTTCAGCAAGTCGATCTTCGTCCTCATTAACGTTGTGATTCTGGTAATTCTGCTGGTATTAAACGGCTTAATTGCTTACAACGCCTATGCGATGAAAAAGAGTATTCTCTATGTGACGATCGGCGTCTTGGTGATTGCGTTTTTATCCGGTGGTGCGTTAACCTATATTACGACCCGGGTAAACAAAAATATTGATAAGATTATCAACACGGGGACAACCAGTGAAAAAGTTGAAGTTTCCTTTGTTGTTTACAGTGAAAATGGAAATTTCACGGTCAATGATATTAATGATCTTGAAGGCAAGACCTTCGGTATCTTATCGAATACGGAAGAACAAGTCGGCTATATTCTTCCTAAGAAAGAATTAGAAGCGAAAAAAATCAATGTTACTTATCACGAATATGACGATTACAACAGTATGTTGATGGGACTGTTCGGTGGGGAGATTGACGCGGCAGCCCTGCCAAGCAACTATGTTGCGATGTTTGAAGTGAATGATGGATACAGTGAGTTCTTAGACAATACTAAAGCAATTTTGACTTTTGATAAGAACATTACAGTAACAACGGAATCCGGTTCGGATAAAGATATTACAAAAGAACCATTTACAGTGTTGATCATCGGTACCGATGAACAACGTTCTGACGCCTTAATGCTGGCTTCTTTCAATCCGCTTAGCATGCAGGTAACTCTGACCTCGATCGCTCGTGACAGCTATGTGCCGATCGCCTGTTATGCAGGGAAATCAGAAGATAAGATCACGCACGCCCGTGTCCGCAGCCGTCAGTGTACGATTGACACTGTTGAAGATCTGATGGATATCGATATTGACTTTTATTTTGAAAGTAACTTTGCAGGTGTCGTTGAGATGGTTGATGCTTTAGGTGGTATCATCATTACGAATCCGTACGAATTTGTAGGTCAGAGATCCGATGCTCGTGGGAAGATGACGGTCTGGGTTCCGGCTGGAACTAACCGATTAAACGGTGAACAGGCGCTGGCCTATGCTCGTGAACGTCATCTGTACGCTAACGGTGATTTTCAGCGGCAGGCGAATCAGCAGCAGGTCATTCAGGCAATTTTAACGGAAGCCATGAAACTGACTGACGTGAATAAGGCATTAAAAGTATTGGATGCGGCCGGAGATAATGTTTCTACGAACTTTACTGTAGATCAGCTGATCAGCTTATTTAATTATTCGATTAAGAAGATGAATCGCAGTTACGTCAAAAACGCTAACGTTATTAATATGGTAGGTTCTCGTGTAACCGGCTATGGATCTTCGAAATGGAATGAAAGCATGCAGCTGAATCTGTACATTTATCGTGTATATCAGGGATCGATTACGGATAACCGCAATGCAATCTTAAGAAATATTAACTTGGATTCTAAGATCGACGCGCCGAAAGCAATTTCGTTTAGTGCAAACTGGGTCTTCACAGCACCGACGTTATCGAATGAAACGTATTCAGAGCCGATTATTCATGATGAGGCTCCAGATACTGTGATTAACTTCAGCGGAAAACTATTGTCAGACGTACAGGCTTGGGCTTCTACTCGAGGGATTACAGTTAATGTCACCAAGGTCCATCAAGGTGAAGAAGGCTATGTTGATTCCTATCCGGAAAATATGGTTATCGCCCAAAGTGTCCGCGCTGGTATCAAGACGGAAAATGTAACGGAAATTACGGTCAGCGTTATTACGCATGAAGGGGCAACGAAGAATTGTCCTGCGAATTCCTACTATGATTCAGGTAAAAACGCCTGCGTCTGTGAGAATGGATATTATGCTAAGAATGATTCTGATTTGAACACCGGAGGTGCAGGATGTATTGCAAATCCGACAACGACACCTACGGTAACTCCTACAGTAACTCCAACAACAACCCCGACAACAACGCCAACCACTGATTCTACAACTAAACCAACGACGGATCCAACGAATAAGCCTCATGAACATACTTGGGGAGAATGGATCATTGATCAAGAGGCAACTTGTGACGCTCCGGGTAAAAAACATCGAGTATGCACACAAGATCCTGAACACACAGAAACCGAAGTCATTGCACAATTAACGGGAGATAGTTGTAAAGCACATGAACATGCGTGGACGGAAACTGGACGGCAGGATGCCACTTGTGATGCGGACGGTTATATTAATTACACTTGTACTTGTGGTCAAACAAAACAAGATGTGATTCCAAAGAGAACGGATTGTGAAGCTTCTCCCGACCCAACAACGGATACTTCAGATGGATCTGAAGACGGAAATAATGAAGGTGGGGAACAGACTCAAAACCCGGAAAATCCACCTACAGGTTTTATCTTCCCGAACCGATTCTTCAATCTATTCTCAAAACTCTTTAAGTAATTAAATCAAAAGAAGGCTGATGTATTCGGTCTTCTTTTCTTTATGCGTCACCGAAAGTGAATCGCTGAACTACTTTCAGAATTCAATGAATGAATGGTATTCAATGCTTAACTATGATAAAATAATGAGGAATTAAAGAGTTTGGGAGGAAATCCATGAAAGGAATTATTCTTGCAGGAGGCAGCGGCACCCGTTTGTATCCCCTGACGAAAGTCACATCCAAACAACTGCTGCCCGTCTATGATAAACCGATGATCTATTATCCCCTGTCGACGCTGATGCTGGCAGGAATCCGCGATATTCTGATCATCTCCACACCCCAGGATCTGCCCAATTTCGAACGCCTGCTGGGCGACGGAAGCCAGTTTGGAATTCAGCTATCCTATAAAGTTCAGCCATCGCCCGACGGTTTGGCGCAAGCTTTCGTTCTAGGCGAAGAATTTATCGGTGACGAGGATGTCTGCCTGATTTTGGGAGATAATATATTCCATGGCAACCACTTCAGCGAGATGCTGGAAAGAGCCAAAAATAACAAAGGCCGCGCAACGATCTTCGGACAATACGTTCCAGATCCTGAACGATTCGGTGTCGTTGAATTCGATAAAACCGGAAAAGTCCTTTCTCTGGAAGAAAAACCGGAAACTCCGAAATCCAATTATGCCGTTGTCGGCCTCTATTTCTACGACAACCGCGTCGTTGAATACGCCAAGAACCTGAAGCCTTCAGCCCGCGGCGAATACGAAATTACCGACCTGAACAAAGTCTATCTGGAAAAAGGCGAAATTGACTGCGTCGTTTTTGGCCGCGGCTTTGCCTGGCTGGATACCGGGACGATCAGTTCGCTCGCCCAGGCCAGCAACTTTGTCAAAACCATCGAGGAAGTTCAGGGAATCAAGATCTCAGTTCCTGAAGAAATCGCTTTCTACAATCACTGGATTGACACCGACCAACTTTTGGCTTCCGCCGCTTCTTATGGGAAATCCCCTTATGGTGAGCACTTAAGAACGGTCGCTTCCGGAAATTTTGTCACCAGCTACAACAAATAAAGGAGTCGCAATGAAAATCATACTATTAGGCTGCGGCTATTTAGGCTACAATCTCGCTTCTCTGCTGAGTCAGAAAGCAGAAACCGAAATCATCGGATTACCCAGCCCCTACACGCCGCTGTGTTCCAACTTTAAAGAAATCAACGCCTTTTCGGCTAAAGATCTCGATCAAGTCGATTTTGAAGACGCTGTCGTCATCGATACCATTTCGCTGCTTGCCAACAACGCCCGCAGTGAGGATGAGGAAAAAACACTTCGCGGAGTTGAAGAAAAATACGAATTTCTGTTATGTCAGCTGAAGCAGCGCGGCGCGCGGCTGTTCATCTTTATGTCATCGGGGGGCACGGTCTACGGCAATGCCGCAGAACCGATCTGCGAAGACGCGCCGCTGCATCCGATCACCCTTTACGCCCGAAGCAAGACCCGCTGCGAACAGGTGATTCGCCAATCCGGTCTGCCTTATCTGATCCTGCGTCTCGCTAATCCTTACGGCGGACATCAGACAACGGATAAGAAACAAGGCGTTATCCCGATCCTGATCGAAAAAGCACTGAGCCACGAAGCCTTTGAAATGTGGGCTTCTCCGCACAGCAGCCGCGATTACATTTATATCGAAGACTTTGCCCGGGCGATCCAGCTGCTTCTTGAACATCAAATCCAGAATGAAATCGTCAACGTTGCTTCGCAAACAGCGACCAGCCTGACGGAGATCCTGGATGAAGTGCAGGAAAAAACCGGCCAGGTGATCGAGATCCGGCATGTCAACAGCGAAGTCCCGGTTGTCGATCAGATTGTCCTCAATATTAAAAAACTGAAACGTCTGACCGGCTTCACAATTCAGACGACGATTCAGGAAGGCATTGCCAAAGAAATCAAACGGATAAAAAAAGAACAAGGGGGAATTCGTAAATGAAGTTTTTAGTCACAGGCGGAGCTGGTTTTATCGGCGGCAATTTCGCTCACTACATGGTTAATACCTATCCGGAAGACCAGATCGTCGTATTAGACCTTCTGACCTACGCCGGCAATCTGGAAACCCTGGAGCCGATCATGGAAAAGCCGAATTTTAAATTTGTTAAAGGCGATATCCGCGACCGCGAGTTTATCGATCACTTGTTTGCCGAAGAAAAATTCGACATGGTCGTTAACTTTGCCGCGGAAACTCATGTCGACCGTTCTGTAGAGGATCCAGAGGTCTTCATCACGACCAATATTCTCGGCACTCAGGTCTTGATGGACGCCTGCCGCAAATACGGCATCCAGCGTTACCATCAGGTCTCGACCGACGAAGTCTACGGCGATCTGCCGTTAGATCGTCCGGATCTGTTCTTCACCGAGGAAACGCCGATCCATACCTCCAGCCCTTACAGTGCGGCCAAGGCCGGCGCCGATCTGTTAGTTCAGGCCTATCACCGCACATTTAAGCTGCCGGTAACGATTTCCCGCTGCTCTAACAACTATGGCCCTTATCATTTTCCTGAAAAGCTGATCCCCTTAATGATCAGCCGCGCGCTGGCCGATGAAAGTCTGCCGGTGTATGGCGATGGAATGAACGTGCGCGACTGGCTGCACGTCTACGATCACTGCACGGCGATTGATCTGATTCTGCGCAAGGGCCGCGTAGGCGAAGTCTACAACATCGGCGGCCATAATGAAAAGACCAATCTGGAAGTTGTGAAGACGATTCTCGCCGCTTTGAATAAGCCGGAATCACTGATCCACTTCGTCAAGGACCGCCCGGGTCATGATCTGCGCTATGCGATGGATCCGACTAAAATTGAAACGGAACTCGGCTGGAAGCCTAAATATACGTTTGAGACCGGGATTCCGCAGACCATCGACTGGTATCTGACGCACCGCGACTGGTGGGAGCACATCCTGCAGGGCGACTATCAGAACTACTACAAAACCATGTATAAGGACAGACTGTAAAAGGAGATCGGAATGAAACCAGAAGTTATTGTTATCGGCGCGGGCTTTGCCGGCAGCGTCATCGCGGAACGCTTTGCCCATGTTGCGGGCAAACGTGTGCTCGTCCTGGAAAAACGCGCCCATGTCGGCGGCAACATGTACGACTATATCGATGAAAACGGCGTGCGCCGTCACGAATACGGCCCGCATATCTTCCATACCCATTCCCGCGAGGTCGTCGATTACCTCTCCCAGTTTACAGACTGGTATCCTTATCAGCATCGCGTACTCGGCCACATTAACGGCGTCGTTGCACCGATTCCATTCAATCTGACAACGATTGAACGCTCGTTCCCCAAAGAAAAAGCTGAGCGTTTAAAAACATTGCTGATCAACGAATATGGGATGGAAAAGAAGGTGCCGATCCTGCAGCTGCGCGCCAATGCCAATCCGGAAATTAACGAGCTGGCGGAATACATCTACGAACATGTCTTCAAATACTACACGATGAAACAATGGGGACAGACGCCGGTAGAAATCGATCCGGCGGTCACCGGCCGCGTTCCCGTTCATATTTCCTATGACGACCGCTATTTCCAGGATACCTATCAGATGATGCCGGCGCATGGATTTACCGGAATCTTTGAAAACATGCTGAAAAATGAAAAGATCGAAGTCCGCCTGAAGACCGACGCGAAGTCATGTCTGAAGGTCGATTTGGAAAACAAGCAGATTCTGTTTGAAGGCGAAGTCTTCCAGGGGCCGGTGATCTTCACCGGTGCGATCGACGATCTGCTTGACTATCCGTTAGGCGAGCTGCCGTACCGTTCGCTGGAATTTGATATTCAGAGCCATCCGCATACCTACCAGGAAGCGGCGACCGTCAACTATCCGACCCCGGCCCAGCAAAACGCGTTTACCCGCATCACGGAATACAAACTCCTGATGCAGGCGGATCAGCAGCCGGAAGCGACGACCATCGCTGTCGAATACCCGCTGACTTACCATCACGATGGGGAAACCGGGAACATCCCGTACTACCCGATCGCCAAAGAAGAATGCCGCCGTCAGTATCAGGCGTATTGCGAGCTGATCCGCGGGATCGACAATCTTCATCTCTTAGGCCGTTTGGCAGAATATCAATACTACAACATGGACGCGATCGTTGCGAAAGCCTTACAAATGTTCAACAAATTAAACGAAACCTCGCACTCTTAGCAAAGGAAGAACGGGTGACGGAAATTCGCTGAACGAAAGCGTTGAGCACGAATCTTTTCGGGGATAGACGATGAAACAGAGTCGCTGAACGAGATCTCAGGCAGCATTGGCCTGTCTTGATGCATGATCGATCCCCTCATCCAAAGGCTCGGAAAAAAACAAGAAACAGGGAAACTGCGTTAACAATTCGCAGTTTTCTTCTATTCATGCTATACTAAATAAAGGTGATTTTATGGATAAAAAGATACTGCAAAACTATTTCTATAATATTTTATATCAACTGTTAGTCGTTTTGGCGCCGATGATTACGGTGCCGTATGTGACCCGGACGCTGGGCGCGACGATGCTGGGCATCAGCGACTGGACCGGCAGCAATGTTCAGTGGTTTGTGCTGTTTGGAATCATGGGCGTTTCGATCTACGGCAACCGGGAGATCGCGCGCGTCCGCGATGATCAGACCAAGATGTCAAAGACGTTCTTCGAGATCTTCACAATGCAGTTTTTGAGCATGTGCGCCTCTACGCTCGTTTATTTCCTCTACTTGTTTACCGTGCAGGACAGCGTGCGCCTGTATGCGACGATCCAGACGATTTCGCTGTTGTCAGTCGCCCTGGATATCACCTGGTTTTTCTATGGCGTCGAGGATTTCAAAACAGCTTCGATCCGCAACATGATCATCAAGATCCTGGGGATTATCCTGATCTTTGCATTCGTAAAGAAACCTTCTGATCTGGCGCTGTTCATCGTGATCAACGCCGGCTCCGGCGTGCTGGGCCAGCTGATCATGTGGACCCAGCTGAAGCAATATGTCAAGTGGACGCCGATTCATTTCAAAGATGTGCTCAAGCATTTCAAACCCAATCTCATGCTTTTCATCCCGCAGATTGCGACCAGCGTTTATACAATGCTGGATGTTTCGATGTTAGGCTACTTATACGCCGACGTCAGTCACGTCAGCTTTTATAACCAGGCCCAGCGGTTCATTAAGATGTTCCTGTTTTTCATCACGTCGATCGGCAGCGTCATGCTGCCGCGGATTGCCAACATCCATGCCAAGGGTCAGGATGAGGAAGTGCTGCGGTTTTTGCGCACGACGTTAAGGATGGCGCTGTATCTGGCCATTCCGATGATCGCCGGAATCATCTCGCTGATTCCTTATTTTATCGGCTGGTTCCTCGACGACACTTATCAGATCGTGACGCCGCTGATCATCTTTACGACGCCGATCATCCTGTTTATTTCCCTCAGCAACGTCTTTGGTACGCAATACCTTCTGCCGATCGGCCGGACGAAGGAATATACCCGCTCGGTGATCCTCGGCGCTCTGACGAATTTCTGCCTGAATGCCTTACTGATGCCGAAGTTCGGCGCTTTCGGCGCGATCACCGGGTCAGTCATCGCCGAGTTGATGGTGACGTTCACGCAATGGCTGTCAATCCGCGGTCAGCTGGATCTGGGTTTTCGCGTAAGAGAAGTGACGAAGTATGTCATCGCTTCGCTTGTCATGATGCTTCCCGTCCATTTCATCGGGGAAGCGATGGGTCCGCGATTTACGACCAATCTCATTCAGATCGCCGCCGGCGTCATCGTGTATTTTGGCCTGCTGACGCTGATGAAGGATGATTTTCACATGAATCTGATTCATAAAGTGTTAAACCATCGCAAAGGAGAAGCCGCCCATGAGTAAAGTCAGCGTTGTCGTTCCGGTTTATAACGTCGAAGATTATCTGGAAAAATGCCTGGATTCCTTAATCCATCAGACGCTTGAGGAGATTGAGATTCTCTGCGTCGACGATGGATCGACCGATCATTCCAATGAACTGCTCTACATCTATAAGAACCGTGATCCGCGGATTCAGGTGCTGGAAAAACCTAATGGCGGATTGTCCGACGCGCGCAACTATGGCATGAAATTTGCCACGGCGCCGTATATCCTGTTTGTGGATTCCGATGATTTCCTTGAACCGCAGGCACTTGAAAAAGCGGCGGCGAAGCTGGATGAAACCGGTGCGGATCTCGTGATTTTCGATGTTTATCAATATTTTATGAAAACGCAGACCAAGGAAGTGATTGCCAACCGCTATTCCGGCGACCGCGTTTATACGCTGAAAGAAAATCCGGAAATGATCACGCGCATCCTTAACGCCGCCTGGAACAAGATGTACCGGCGCTCGCTGTTTAAGGACAACGGCATCACTTACCCGTTCGGTTATCTGTACGAGGATCTGGGGACAACTTATAAGCTCCTGTTGAAAGCCAGGTCGATTGCGTTTGTCAATGAGCCGTTGTACGACTACCTCGCTGACCGCCCGGGCAATATCACCCAATCCTTTAATCAGAAGGCCTATCACATCCTGACGATGGCTGAGGAAACGATGAATTACTACCGGCAGGAAGGCGTCTACGACCAATACTATGAAGAACTGAAGTATCTGGCCTGCGTCAACATCATCGAAAACCTGAAGAAGACCCGCACGGTTAAAGACCGGAAGCTGGTCGACGAATACATCGACGCCTGTTTCGCGTTCATTCACAAGAATTTTCCGGACTATCCGGAGTGTAAATACCCGATCAACCGCCAGAAAAACGACTGGATCTACATGCGTCCGCAGGTGCTGAAAGGCTATCTGCGCACCCGCAATCTGATCCGCCGGTAAAGCTGGATCGTGAAGTAAAGGAGAAACTGACCATGAGTAAAGTTACGATTATCGTGCCGATTTACAATGTTGAGGAATACGTCGCCAAGTGTCTGGATTCCTTGCTGCGGCAAACCTATTCCGACTATGTGATCTACGCCGTCAACGACGGATCGCCGAAAAACGAACAGCCGATCATCGACCGCTACGCTGCGGCGTATCCGGAGAAAGTCGTCGCTATCCGCAAGGAAAACGGCGGCTATGGTTCCGTTTTGGAAATGGCAATCGCACGGCTGGATTCGGAATATTTTCTCGTCTGCGATCCGGATGATTACTTAGCGGACGACGCGCTGGAAACCCTGGTCGGCTTGGCGGATGCCAACCAGGCGGATCTGGTGATCGGCGCTAAGAATTTCATTTATTCCGACAGCGATGAACAGAAGTACGATCCAGCCTACAACACGAAATTTACGACGCTGCAGCCGGGCCAGGGGTATGTAAAGGGCACACCGGAATTTGAGAATCTGTTATTTGTAGATCCCTCGCCGCACGCCAAGCTGTACCGACGTTCCCTGGCGGCGAATATTCAGTTTCCGCATAAAATCGGCTATACCGATAACCTGTTGTTTTACATCAGTCTGTTAAACGCTGAGAAAGTCGTCTATACCGACAAAGCGCTGGCGTATTATCTGATCGACCGGGCCGGCAACACGATGACCGATCTGAAGCCGCAGGTGATCGACGCGCACGCCCAGGTGTTCTCCACGATTCTGGATCAGGCGGAGCGCTGCGCTGCGGTTCCAGCGTTGTTTTATTACCGGATTTTTGAAGCCTATAAATTCTCATTTTATCAGCTGCGCCGGATCAAGGGCACACCGGCGGAAAAACTGGAACATGCCGAAGTTCTGTACCGGCTGGTTGAAAAGCTGATGCCTCACCGGGCCGCGATCCTGGAAGGGATGGCGCGCTTCGGCTACACCGGCAGCCGCGAGCGGATGAAGGATAAGCTGGTTCTGACGGCGGGGATTTCGCATCCGGTTTACCGCCGCTGGGTGAAATCCTTCGTTAAGGAGTAACGGAATGCGCCGACTGAGATCCATCCGCCGGCCGTTTTTCGCGTTTCTGGGCGCAGCCGTCCTGCTTTGCGGAATTTTCGCGGCGCTGGGCTTCGTTCCATTTGGCGGCCGTTCGCTTTTGATCAACGACCTGAACATTCAATATGTCGAATATTTGAAATATCTGCATACGGTCGTCACCGGGCAGAACAGCCTGACTTATGCGCAGGCGGCGGGCATGGGCGGCAGCTTCATCCCGATTTTTTCCTACTACTGCTCCAGTCCGCTGCAGCTGCTTCTGGCCTTGCTGCCTAACGATGCCATTTTGCTTTCCGTCAGTCTGGCGACCCTTCTGAAGCTGAGCCTGAGCTGCGGGACAATGATGTTCTATCTGGAGGATCGTTTTGGTCCGCGCCGGGTTCATGGCTTGTTCGCGCTGAGTTACGCACTGAGCGGCGCAGCGCTGGCGTATTCTCAATGTTTAATGTGGCTGGACGGTTTAATCTGGCTGCCGATGGTGCTGAGTGGTGTTGAACAGATCCTGCGGGGGAAATCGGCCAAGGGATTTACGCTGGCGGTAGCGGCCAGCGTGTTTTCCAATTACTACACGGCGATCATGGGTCTGATGTTCGCCTGTCTGATGGCGTTGACGCGCTATTTCAGTGAGGACCAACACGCGGTTTCATTTTGGACAGTCTTGAAGAAGGGCATACTCGGCATGGCGATCGGCCTGGCTTGCAACGGCTGGCTGCTGATGCCCAGCTTCTTATCTGTGATCAACAACCGGCTTGCCCAGCCCGCAGAGGCGCTGCCGCTTTTCAGCTTCGCCCGGCTGGCAGGATTGAACAATGCGTTTCCAGGTGTGCCGGCTGTGACGCTGGGGCAGGAGATCACGTTTGATTACGCCGGATTGTTGTGTCTGATCCTCGTCTTTTCTTCATTTTTCCAGCGGCTGCGATCAAACCGGAAGAAGCTCGTCGATGGTCTGACGCTGCTTTTCTTTGCGGCGTCGGTGTTCTTCACGCCGTTGTATAAGCTCTGGCATTTTCTGTCGATGCCCTATGGTTTCCCAACGCGGTTCAGCTTTGTGATCGTGTTCTGGCTGATCGCCGCGGCGGCGGACGCGTGGGACACGCGCGACAAGAAGTCGCTGGTCTGCGGGGCGTTTGTAGTCTTGCTTCTGTTGGTCGCGAACGGAACGATGACGCTGCCGGCCAAGCTGATTACCGCCGGGTTCATCGCGGGGATCACGGCGCTGCTGTGTCTGGGGTTTCAGAAAGTGCTGGCGGTCACCGTCGCCGCCGAGCTGACTTTCGCTGGCGCGGCCACATTCATTTCACTGGATCGGGATAACGTCTATGACGGCTATGCCTCGGCCCAGACGGTGCTGGATTACCAAAACGAAGTGCGGACCGCCCTGGCAAGCTTTGCGTCTGAGCCGGGCTATCGGATTGAAAATCTGTCAGCGCGCAATCAAAACGAAGGGCTGGGCTATAACTACCCGAGCATCTCACATTACTCGTCAACCTACGATAAGAAGGTCAGCGATTTCCTCGAACATTACGGCGTCAGCCACCGGATGTTCGGCAGTACCTATCACGGCACGACGCTGGCGCTCGACGCATTTCTGGGCATTCGCTATGTGCTGCGGGAAAAAGGCGCCGTTCACGTTCAGGTCCAGACCGATCATTACCGGAAAATTGCGGAGACTGAAACCTTCGAGGTGCTGGAAAATCCCTACGCGCTGCCGCTGGGATTTGTCATTGACGATCATGATGAGACGCCGGTGCCTCAGACCTATTCGATTGCCGCGCAAAACGAGCTGGTCCGGCTGTGCGGCGGGGAACCGCTGATCACGCGGCTGGATGATCCCGATCTGTTTGTGTGGGATGGGGATGAATTGAGCCGCTCGCCGCTGATTGTGGCGAAACGGCCGGAGGCGGAAACCTCGGTTGCAATCTACACCCAATCCTTGAATGAGGAAGATCCGCTCTATCTTCAGCTGCCTTTTGAAACGGATGAAACATGGTTTCAGCTGTGGATCGATCAGAACTATGCCCAAGACGAGCATACCGGGATCGATGCGGGCGCGTTATATCTGGGCGCCTATCCGCCGGGACAGGATATCCTGATTCAGCTGGTTGTGCGCGATCAGCTGCTGCGCTTAACCCGGGCCGAGGTTTATTCCCTGGACATCTCGGCGTTAGCGCAATGGACACAGAAGCTGCAGAAGCAGGCGGCGCAGGACATTCAGATTCACGGCGCAACGATTACGATGCACGTTCAGGCGGAAGCGGGGCAGCGGCTGCTGACAACGGTTCCCTATGATAAAGGCTGGCATGCGGAAATCGACGGACAGCCGGCGGCGATTACGCCGTTTCAGAACACGTTCATCGAACTGCCGCTGAGTGAGGGAACCCATGAAATCAAGCTTGTTTTCCGTCCCCGCGGACTGACGCTGGGTCTGGTGATCACCGCCGGTGGCATCCTGACAGCGCTGGCCTGCGCGGGGGCAGAACGAAAAAAACGAACTGTGAAGTCACGATTATGATATACTTATTTCATCAGACAGGAGGAACGCTGTGGAACCCAAAATTACTGTGATTGTGCCCGTTTACAACGTGGAAAAATACTTGCCGGAATGTCTTGATTCGTTAGCCGGCCAGACCTATAAAAACTTGCAGGTGCTGGTGGTCAACGATGGTTCGACCGATTCCTCCCCGCAGATTATTGAAGACTATGTGCGTCGGTTTCCGGATCGTTTCGCGCAGTTGAATAAACCCAACGGCGGGTTGTCGGACGCCCGCAATTTCGCGATCGGCAAGGCCGAGGGCGAATGGATTGCCTTCCTTGACAGCGACGACTGGGCCGATCCTGAGTATTACGCGAAAATGGCGGAAGTCATGGTGCGGGGCGCGGACGTCGTGGTCAGCGATATCGAATATTTTTATGAAAACGGCCAGCCGTCCTGGATCATGCTGGGACTGAATCCGCATGTCTTCGACAGTCCGGTAAAGCAGGCGTTTCTATCGCCGATGTTCGCCTGGAACAAGCTCTACCGCGCGGACTTTTTCACCCAGAAGCATTACCGCTACCCGTTGGGTACCTGGTATGAGGATATCCCAGTCACGATGCCGATCTTCGCGCAATCCCAAACGATCGGAATTCAGCACGAGGCGCGGATTCATTACCGCCAGCGGGAAGGTTCGATCATGTCCGTCACTAAGAGCGAGCGGCTGAAAGAAATCTTTCCGGTCATGAAGCAGGTCCGCGAACAGTTTGCGGAAATGGGCCTCAGCGAACGGTATCACGATGAGCTGGAATATTTACATATTGAGCATCTGCGTCTGTACGGCATGTTCCGCTTTCTGCGCTCGCCGCTAACCAACGAGCTGAAAGCGATGAGCGACGCCGTGATGGCGGAATTTTACCCAAACTGGAAAAAGAATCCCTACATCCGCAATTTAGGCTGGAAGGATCAGCTGTTTTTGAAAACCTTCGGCAGTCTGACGCTGCCGCTCTACAAACACGTGATTCATTAAGATTAGGAGGAGCTTATGCGCACAAAATATTCATTTTACAATTTTTTGGTGAGCCTGATCACCAGCGTCGCTCTTCCGATTTTCGGATTTATCAAGGTGCGGATGTTCATCGACCTGTACGGCAGCGACCTCAACGGTCTGCAGCTGACGATCATGAACGTCATCACCTTTCTGAATGTCTTTGAGCTGAGCTATTCGCTGGCCTTCCGCCAGCTGTTGTTTAAGCCGCTGGCCGAGAACGACCAGGATCGGGTGCTGTCGATCTATAACGGCGCCGTCAAGGTGTTCCGTTTTACCGGCATGGCGGTCTTGGTTGTCGGCGCGCTGACCGCGCTGTTGTTCCCGATGTTCGCCGAATCACCGCTGGGCTACGGCGAAACGGTGACGATGTTTTTAATCCTTTGTGTTCCTTTTGGTTTGTCTTATTTTCTGATGGGACCGAATTTTGTCATCATCGCCGATCAAAAGGAATACAAAATCAACATCTGGATCCAGACGATCGCCATTTTGCGGATGGTGCTGATGGTCGGCGTCATCCTGCTGAAGCTGCCGTATATTTATATCTTCTTGATCGAGGGCTTGCAGGTGTTCATCGCCAACTTCATCGCCCGCCGGATCGCTTTGAAAAACTATCCGTGGCTGAAGGAAAGCAAGCAGCTGCCCTATGACGACGCGTTCCAGAAAAACGCCAAGTACACGATTATCCAGCGCCTCTCGACGCTGGCCACTAACAACACGGACAACCTGGTGATCACCTTTTTTATGGGCTACACGATGACCAGCGTCTATGGCTCTTACAGCTATCTGACCGAGTCGGTGTCCAAGATCATCAACTCCGCGATCACCTCGCCGATCAACAGCTTCGGCAACCTGTTCAACGATTCCGGCGCGGATTCCTACAGCGTTTTCACGGAGTTCTTTAACTTCGCCGTGTATATCGCCTCGATCATCGGCGTGTGCATCTTCGTTGTGATCGGACGGTTCGTTTTGATCTGGATGAAGATGCGGCCGGAGTATTCGGTGACGATTCTGATTGCCTTCCTGTTTGCGATCAATATTTTCTACATGACGATGCGCGAGCCGATCATCATCTGCCGCGACGCCAACGGTTTGTTCAAAGACGCGAAAAACAATGCTTATTTACTGGCGATTTCCAAGGTCGTCCTGTCGATTGCGCTGATCCAGCCGTTAGGGATCGCAGGCGTGCTGGCAGCGACGATGCTGACGAACTGGACTGTTGATTTCTTATACAATCCGGTTCTG
Organism: Holdemania sp. 1001302B_160321_E10; assembly: GCF_015552275.1. Classification (NCBI taxonomy): domain Bacteria; kingdom Bacillati; phylum Bacillota; class Erysipelotrichia; order Erysipelotrichales; family Erysipelotrichaceae; genus Holdemania; species Holdemania sp. 1001302B_160321_E10. The sequence goes on from NZ_JADNEM010000015.1 coordinate 62,784, forward strand.
GTCTATAAAAAAGTGTTCCATCTGAATCCGCTGCGCTATTACAAGATGGTGTTTACCCGGCTGGGTGTAGCGATCCTGATCGGCGCTGCGGCGTATGCCGGCTGGCAGACCCAGCAGGCGTTTGTGACGTCCTCGACCTTGCATTTTTTGATGGGGTGTGTTGTCCTGGGACTGATCGTGTTTGTTGTCTTTACGATTGTTTACTGGTTCTCCTACGCCTCCTTCCGCAAACTGATCCAGCGCGGCTGGCGTTTAATCCGGCATAAGATGAACAAGAACAAAGAGGTGCAGGCATGAAAAAAATGATTCAGTGGCTGTGCGGCTTTTGTCTGTTAGCGGGGTTGCTGGGCGGCTGTCATACCAAGTTTATTCAGGATCAGGTGGAGATCTACGCACCGGAGGATCCGGAGCTGTTCAGCACCGCGGGAATCGACGCGCAGGGCTATCGCCTGGATGCGCAGACGGAACATCGGATTCAGTCGCAGATTCTGCGCAGTTCCAAGAGCTTTACGATTTCGTTCTGGTTTAAACCGGAAGCGAACTTTGAGTGGACGACGCTGCTTTCGATGGGTCGCGACGACCGGCATGTGATGCAGCTGGCGACTTCCGGCAATCCAACCGGCGAGCGCTGCGGACTGAATTATTCGATTCAGTCGGGAAACAAAGCGTACCGGGTTATCTCCGAGAAAGAAGCGACGGTTGAAACCGGCATCTATAACCATATCGTGCTGACCCAGGAGGGCAACACGGTCACATTGTATATCAACGGCGAGGAAACCGCGTCGGGCAATGTGGCCAAGCAGGTGAAACAGCTGCGGACAGACGAGCTGATCCTTGGCAAAAGTTTGATCTACAACGACCCGCAGGCGGAAGGCACGTTCCAGAATTTCCAGATTATCAACCAGGCCTGGACCGCCGAGGAGGTCCTGGCGGAGTTTGACCGTTTCTATCCAAAAGCTGTGCTGGATACGTTCCATTTCAGCAATCAGGACGATCTGACCGACAATCTCTGGTTTGCCGAGAATCCGGTGCGCGATCTGTATTTCAGCTGGTCCAGCGATAAGCCGGAGATCATCACTGATCAAGGCAAGCTGACAAAACCGACGGCGGCGCAGGGCGATCAGGAAGTGACGATCACCGCGAAGGTGGAACATAAAGGGCAGACCTTTACCAAGGACTTCAAATTTGCGGTGCTGGCGGATTCGCCGAAGACGCGTTTAAAGCGCGATCGGATCGCCGTGAATAACGATTTCCAGCCGCTGATGAACGAAAACGACGTGCTGCCGGCTGCGGCGGAAAATGGCTCAGGGCTTGAATGGACAGTGCTGTCCGGCGGGATTGAGCTGCAGGAAAACCGAATCGTTAAAACCACGGCTTCGGAAAAGGTTAACGCCCGGCTGCGGGTTACAATCCGGCAGGGAGAGCTGAGCGAAACAATCGAACGCGATGTCGTCGTACTCGACGCGTTTACCGGGTATGTGCTTTCCTATTTTAACGGCGAGCTGGGCGAGGAGCGCGGCAAGCTGGCTTACAGCCGCGACGGGCTGCATTGGACTGATCTGAATCGGGGGGAAGCCGTGCTGAGCTCTGAGCTGGGCAACGGCCGGATCCGTGATCCGTTTATCGGCCGGGATCGAGATGGAAATTTTGTGCTGCTGGCAACGGAGGGATTTGACAATCCGGATATTTATCTCTGGCGCAGTTCGGATTTAGTGACGTTTACCGATCATCAGCTGGTGCCGGTTTCACTGTGGGATCCGTTTTTAAAGATGAGCGGGACCCGTGCCTGGGCTCCGGAAATGAGCTACGACCCGCAGCAGGATCTGTATTACATTTATTTCTCCGATCCGACAGAGAAGGATGAAAGCGCGCTGTATTATGTGACAACGCGGGATTTCGAACATTACAGCTATCCGGGCAATTTCTTTAAACCGGGCTATACCGTGATCGACGGAACGGTGCTGCAGACACAGGGAAAATACTGGCTGTTCTATAAGGATGAACGAAAAGCGGCGCAGACGATTTATTACGCGTCGACGGACGCGCTGTCCAAGCTGTTCGGCGAAGCCTATGATCAGGAATTCCTGTTTCCGCTGCGGTTTATGGAAGGTCCGTTCGTCTTCCCAGTCAACGGCGAAGATCAATATTACCTGTACGAGGACTATTACCCGTACGGAACCTTCCATGTCGCGCAGTTCTCAACGCTGGGCGAAGACAGTGATCTGCGCTGGCTGGAAGAATCGGAATATACGCTGCCGAATGAGGATGTCCGACATGGATCGGCCACGCCGGTGACGGAGCAGGAATTGCAGCGGCTGCTTCAAGCCTATCCGCCAGCTCTGATCGATTAAAATGAAAAAAGTCAGGAAGAGAAAAAACCACTTCTTTGCCTGGCTTTTTAATATGAAAAAAATGGAAGCAAAGTACGAGAATTCCAGTTCTTTCCTGTGGATGTAAAAACGCATTTCTACTTGAACTTCACAACCCGGTAGCTGTATTGTCCATACGCCGGAATCATTTCCGCAATGACCTCCCGGTTCTCAAAGTCGATCTCGCTCATTAAGGAATGGACGCTGCCCGTGCCCCAGCCGATCACATAGGTGTCCGCTTCGGTCTTCATCACCGAGCCGGTCGCAAACGAATATTTTCCCGCAACGATCCTTTCCTGAAACGATGTCACGGACTGATTCTTTTCATTCAGCTTGAATTCCAGAATCCGCGTCTGTTCGTTGGCGTTGCCGTTATCAAACAGAAGCAGTGTTCCCGCATCCGTCAGCTTGGCGTAATGCTGACGGGAGAACCGCTGGTCCTCGGTTAACCCGAAATCATCGCCCAAACCGCCTAAAGTCCAGAGAATCTCGCCGGTCTTCCGGTCGATCTTTAATACCTCGTCCAGATTGCGGAACGAAGCGATCACATGGCCGTCGCTTGGGTCGACGCACAGGCTGTTGATATGCGCGTAATCCGCGGCATAATAAGTATCGTTGGTATTGGTATAGTCGTTGTTTTCCACAGATTGTTTCAACAAGGCCGGATGATCGCTGCTGCACCACTCAAAGATGACCTCGTCATCCTGAATTTCCTGAATCAGCGCCGCCTTGATCCGGACATACCGCCGTTCACTGGACATCCATATATTCTGATCCACAGAACCGGTGATCAGATAATGATTTTCTCCCAGCATCAGAAATTCATGATTTTCACACATTCCGCCTGATGGCAGCGCCTTGGAAGGCAGAAGTTCAACTTGTTTAACCGGCTGATATTGATTATCCAGAATGTTGATGTGACCCACTTGCACGCCCCTGTATAACAGATGATTGGAGACATCTGCCGTTGGTTCAAAGAAGGAGTAATAGATAACGCCGTCAATTTCATGTTTTTGAAAGTTCATGACCGAGCCGCTCTTATTATAGAATCCGCGGTAGTAATACAACAGCTGTCCGTCATTATCCATTTTAAAGATGTAGGAATCGCCGTCATCATTCATCAGATCCCCATAGAAATCCCCTTCGCTGCGGCTGTGACCCGTAAACTGCACGGTCGGAAAGCTGTCCGGCAGCGTTTGAATGGTGACGCTGCGTTGGCAGTCTCCTTTGCGGATCGTCAGCGTGGCGGTTGTCTGCGGACTGAGCTGATCCACTTCGATCATGGCCGGGGATGACAGCTTCTGACCATTCCAGCTGAGCTGAAGATTCCGGTCGCTTGTCGTCCAGGTCAGGATGTTCGCCGTCTCACAGCTTAAGGACACTGGCGCGGCGATCGGTGCGGTTTGGGAGAGATCCAGCGAGAGCGGCAGACCATTGATCTGAATTTCCAGATCGCTGGTCGTCAACAGGTCGCCGAGATGGCTGCCGTCAGCGCTGATGCTGACAACACAGCCCGCAGCTTCCTTGGACGAAAAGCCCACAACAGCGAAAAAAAACAAAGCAGCGCCGAATAACCCCCAGGGTAAAATTCGAAGCAGAAGGGATCGATCCAATTTCATGTCTGTTCACCTCATGAAATTATTATAAAAAACAATCATGAATTTCGTGTGAAATATGTCATAAAAATGTAATAATTTCGAAATAAATGTTAAAAAAGAAATTGGCTATCCGCAGCCTGAGAAAAGACTGGGATAAACCAATTTCATATTTCATACGGGTAATTTTAATCTTCAACGGTTTCTGCCGCTGGCGTCGCTTTACGAATCACGATCTGATCGTTCAGATACAACTGAATCAAGGCGAGCGCTTCCTGACAGACACCTTCATCCTCAAACATCACATGATGACCATTTTCAATGATAAACATCTGTTTCTGCGTTGCCGGCATCCGTGAAAACGCGATTTTGGAACTCTGCGGGGAGACAATCCCATCTTGAGAACCATGAATTAACAACACCGGGCAGGTGAGCCGTGAAGCATAAGGCCGGAATTGAACGACCACGTCGATCAGCGTCTGAAAGAAATTCGCAGGCAGGCCGTTGAAGTTGGCGATCTCCTGCGGCGAATCCAGATGCGTGAAATGCGTGATCAGCGACGCCAGAATATTTCCGGTATTTTTCAGATTGATCAGATCGAAGGCTGGCGCGACCAGAATCAGCTTTTCCACCGGAAGCATCGAGGCGATCCAGCTGGCGATCACGCCGCCCATCGAAAATCCGCCCAGGATGACCTGACGTTGTTTTAACAGTTCCTTCTCAACGACGTGCAGCGCCCGGTTGGCCCACAGGATTCCGTTGGAATCCCTGGGATCTTCGGGATCGAAAAGCTCGGGCATGAGAATATCGTAATCATGTTCAAACGCTTTTTGAAACGCCTCCAGCTCGCCTGTCCGTTTTCTTCCAAAGCCATGCAGGAAGATGATGACCGGCCGTTTGGCGCGCGTTCCTTTCAGCTGTTTTTCAAGAATCATTTTGTTTCCTCCAATTTTGTCCTATTATATCATACAAACATTGGGAATCCCTCTTTTTTGTGCTAAAATGAAGGTCGGGAAAAGGTCTTAACAGAAAGGCAGGAATGAGGGTTGAATTGTAACAACAAGTATGATGTCGTCATCATCGGCGGCGGCATCGGCGGACTGATGTGCGCTTATCGCATTGCCGAGCGGGATCCAAAGGCGTCGGTTTTGCTTCTGGAGCGAGGATTGGATTTAGAGCATCGCCAGTGTCCGATCATTTCAGGAAAGGCGGATAAATGCCTGAAATGCGAGCCTTGCGCCGTAATGGAAGGCATCGCCGGGGCCGGCGCGTTTTCCGATGGCAAGTATATCATTTCAACGGAATACGGCGGATGGCTGCCGGATTTCATGGAACCGGCCAAGGTCATGGATTATATCGAACAGGCGGATCAGGTGCTGATGCGCTTTGGGGCGCAGAAGGAACGATTTGTGCCGAACGATGAATTAAAGCAGCTTTGCCTGCGCTACGATCTGCACATGCAGCAGGCGCAGCTGAAGCATTTGGGAACGGACGCCAACCTGAAGACGATGCAGCGCTTAGTCGACGATCTGAAGCAGCGCGTTCAGATTGAAACGCTGTGCACCGTCACGGATGTCAACAAGGAAACCCACGAGGTCTTCTTTACCCACCGCGGCAAGCAATACAGCGTCGTCGGCGATAAAGTGGTCTTTGCGGTTGGCCGGGCGGGCAGCCGGGTTTTCCTGGACTGGTGCAAGCGCAACGGCGTGGCCTGCGCGAACAATCAGGTCGATATCGGCGTGCGCGTCGAATTGCCGGCGATGGTGTGGGAACACTTCTCCAGGAAAATTTATGAGCCGAAGATCCTGTACCGCTCGAAAGCATATGGCGATACGACGCGGATGTTCTGCTTCAATGAGCGCGGACTGGTCGTTACGGAGAATACCGACGGCGTGCTGACGGTCAACGGCCATGCATACAAGGAGCTCGACCGCAAGACGGACAATTCCAACTTCGCTCTGCTCTGCACGATCCGGTTTACCGAACCGTTTAATGATCCGATTGATTATGCCCGCTACGTCGCCTCACTGGCGAATAAGATTTCCGGCGGCAGCGTGCTCGTGCAGCGCTTGGGCGATCTGGAAAGCGGCCGGCGTACGGATGAGAAACGCTTGAAGCAGTCGACGGTCAGACCGACGCTGAACGCCGTGCCGGGCGATCTGAGCCTGTGCATGCCGAAGCGCCAGCTTGACAACATCATTGAAACGCTGCACGCGCTCGATAAAGTTGCACCGGGTACCGCAAACTATGATACGCTGCTGTACGGCGTGGAATGCAAGTATTACTCCGCCCGTCCGGACTGCGTTGACTTTGAGATCAAAGACTGTCCGGGAATTTACGCTTTAGGCGACGGCGCAGGCTTTACCCGCTCGCTGTCCCAGGCGGCGGCCAACGGGCTGATCATCGGCGAAATTTTGACTAAAAAATAAATCAATTCCATTGCCGAAGGCCCATAAATTGACTATAATGAACATGAAAGAAAGAGGGAGTAAAATTATGTCAGAAGAAAAAGTATTAGTTGAAGTTTCCGCACGGCACATCCACCTGACCGATGCCGACGTTGAAGCTTTGTTCGGTCCAGGATACAAATTAACGGTCAAGAAAGAGCTGTCTCAGCCAGGTCAGTTCGCTTCCAATGAGAAGGTAACGATCAAGGGTGAGCGCGGCGAAATGAAGCTGTCCGTTCTGGGACCAACCCGTCCTGAAACGCAGGTTGAGCTGTCGTTGACGGATGCGCGCACGGTCGGTGTGAAAGCGATGATCCGCGAATCCGGCGATATCGAAGGCACACAGGGCATCACGATCATCGGTCCGGCCGGCTCGATCGAGGTTTCCAAAGGCGTGATCGCGGCGAAGCGGCATATCCACATGACTCCGGCCGATGCTGAAAAGTACGGCGTAACCAACGGTCAGATCGTTTCCGTTAAGATTGATACCGACGGCCGCAGCCTGACCTTCGGCGATACGGTTGTCCGCGTTTCTGAAAAGTACGCGCTGGCGATGCATATTGATACCGACGAAGCCAATGCAGCGGCGATTTCCGGTTCCGCCATGGGCGAAATCATCAAATAAGGCATCAGGATTTCAATTTTGTCTATCCCTTGAAAAAGCGGCGAGTCCGCTTTTTTTTGTGTGATTGGATGTTTGTCTGATCCTGAGCTTGCGCGTTCCCTCCGCAGCAGCGCCGCCTGCTCTGCCAAACAAGGTTCTGCACAGACAATTCCCATAAAGTGCGGCGAAGCAAAAAAAGAAAACCGGGATTTCCGGTTTTCCATGAGGAGGATTGTTTTACTGGGATGGTTGAGCTTTGCTTATTCCGTCTCCATCTCCGTCTCTGTCTCTGTCTCTGTTTCCGGCTGGCTTTGATTGGCGATCACTAGATTGCTGCAAAGCCATTTGCCGCTGACGTTTAAGAACGTCATCTGATACGTGTTGGAATAAGTCTGTGACTTCTCGCCTTCAATCGTGACGACGTAGTCGAATGAGATCGTGCCGGTGAAACCGACGTCCTCGCCATAGCTGATCAGATCGCTGATATGCATGTTATCGAAACGATACGAATCATGGGTGGAGAAGTACCGGTTGACAAAGCTGGAGATCGCTTTGTAATAATCTGTGCGGCGGTATAAATACTGCTGCAGATCAGAGAAGCGGGTGTCCTCGGAAATGTACTTCGCATAGGTCATCGCGGTGTCGCGGATGCGTGTCCGCATAATCTCTTCCATCGCTCCGTCCGGTTTTTCGGCGATATAGAAGCGATCCTGCAGCGCGTCCTTGACGACGCTGTATTTTGTATCGTCCTGAGTCGTAACGGCCGGGACGGTGACCAGATTGTCGATGTGATAACGGGTAACCAGCGGCGCCTGATTCAGATCGAATAAATTGGAATAGGCGTCGGAGCTGACGTTGCGCTCACTGATGTAATGCTCATTCAGCCGGATTCCGTTGACATAAACCTGCGCATCGCCGAAGACCTCGATGTAGAAATTGCGCGCGTCGATGACCGTCCGCACATTCCATTGCCGGGCCTCTTCATTGTAGATCAGCTCCAGCGTCGAGATTTTCTGCTTGTCGACGATCATGTCGTAATAGAGGAAGGTATCATTGGAGTAAGCCTTTTTGGAGAATACCGCCTTTTTCAGATTGACGTCCTCATAGATCGACTTCAGATACTCGATATAGGGCTCTTTCTCATTGAACTGCGTGAAGATCACGGTTGAGTTTTCATAAATCTTATCATAGTTGTTTGCCTGAAGCAGGTGAACGTAAGCGCTCATCGCGCCGTTGGGCGTACTTTTTTCGTAGTTTTCCAATACCTTCCACGTCAGAAACATGATCGCGCTGCCCAGAATCATCAAGGCTAAAAACAGTTTGAGCAGAAAGTAGAGGAACTGCTGGTTTGAAGAATTGATCTTCCTGCGCTCACGCTCGGAAGCTTCGCGAATCCGCTCGACCGATAAATGCCACAGATCGGTGGTTTCCTGTTTCCCGCCGATATGGCCTTCGGGACTGTGATGCAGGACGGCTTCGGTTTTCTTCTTTTTTTTCTTAACCGGCTGATCGGCCGCTTTAGCCGGTTTTGCCGGCCGCTTGGCGGTCTGGCTGCCTGCGGGTCTTGTCTTTTTCGGCGCGGCCGCGGTTTTTTTTTGTTCGTCGTTGTTGCTCATGAGGCCCTCCTATTATTTCACGATAAAGGCGGTCGGCACTTTGCGGTCGCCGTTCATGGAAACCACGTTGTTGATAATCTGACCGTCGTAGACCATGACGGACGAAGAACCGCCGTCCAGGTTCGCCGCATTCATTGCGCCGTATTGGGTCATGATGTCGATGCAGTCGGAATAGGAAGCGCCCAGACTGGTCGTCTGCCGTCCGTCGATGACTAACAACAGCACCGCGCCGTCTTCCCGCTGGCCGATGACAGTGCGCGGATTCACGCCGCCGCCGGTGCCGGTAACTTCAACCGGAACATAGTTGACGATGAAGATCGGTTTAAAAGTAACGGCGTCGCGCAGGCCGTATTCCAGCGCCTGCCGCCCTGTCATGTTGCCCACGATCAGTTTGTTCTGTTCATTGAAGCCGATGACCGAATTGTAATCATCCAGACTGCCGCTGACCAGCTCGCCGTCCTGAATGACGATGCCGTAAGGAATTCCGCCGGTTCCCTGACCGTTGGGATCGTCGAAGCCTCCGGCGTTGATGCCGGCGATCGCGTCGTTCGCCTTGACGTATTCCTCCACGAAGTACCCCTCGTTGCCATTGCCCAGGTCGGAATTGACCGCCAGATGGATTCGCGAAGGATCGTAGACGATCATCAGCTTCCCCTCATAGGTCGGACCCTTGATATCAATAATTTCAATTTTATCTTTCTTGCTTTCGTCAATCACGAAATCCGTTTCCGAATCGGTGATTTCATCCGTGTCGCTGACGGAGTTGCGGTTCATGATCGTTTCCATTTCCTCTTCCGAGAAAAACAGCCGGGCGATACTCTTTAACGTCCGGGTTTCCATCATCGTGCTCGTCAGCAGGTTGCTGACGGTGACTGACGGCCCTTTCAGCACGATCATAGCCGAGCCGTAAACCGTGATCATGCCGGCCAGGACAAAAACACCGGCGATCATATATGTTTTCTGTAAAATCGTAAAGGGTTTGATTTTCCGCGTGCGGTTTCGCTTTCGCTTTGCCACCCAATCCCACCTTTCTATCTGTTGGAACTTTTAGATTAATTGATCCGGCGAAAGTTTACATTCCGGCTCAGATCAGGCTTTTTAACAGATTCGTGTATCATTATAGTATAAAAGAGAGAAATTGTCATAGGAAAAAGCTTTCATTCCGCGAACACTTTTGTAAGGATCGGGCTATTTCAGAAACGGCAGCCATTTGCGGATGATCGCCGTCATGATCATCGTCAAGGGGAAAACAAAGCAAAACCGCACCGCGCCGTTGGTTAAATACAAGGAACCCAGCAAGATTTCGCCCAGCTCCAGAAACATCGCATGACAAAAATAAATGACGGTGCTCGACTCGCGCAAAGCTTTGAAGTTCAGTTTCCAGTTCAGTGGGATCCGTAATAATCCCGCGAACCAGTATAACGTAAACGGCACTGTCATGAAATACATGTTGTAATCCAGCGCCCAGTGAAAATGCCGCACGGTAAACGCCTCGATCACCAGCAGCCCAAACGCCGCGGCCGCCTTGGCAAACGGATGGCGGATCGCTTCTACCCGGTTCTGATCAGCCAGCGCCATGCCCAGCGCGACAAACAGCACACCGAAGAACAGGCCGTTGCGGGTCGTGAACATCAACAGAAAGTACGTGTTGACTGACTGCAGCAGGATTTCATTAGTGATCAGTCCGTGGTAGGTTTCGATCAAACCGAATAAAAACAACACGCCGCCGGTGATCAATAAAGCCTTCATTGAAAATTTTTTTAAAAACAGATGACAGAACACCATCGCGAAGATCAGCGCCGACATATACCACAGATGAAAGTAGGTGCCGATGTTGAACAGCGCGATCGGCAAGGCCGCCAGCCACAGCGCGCCGCTGATTTCCATCATGGTGCCCAGCTTGTGCATGCCGAAGGGGATGTAAATCACACTCCAGATCAGATACAGCTTGACTAACCGCTTGATATAGCTGCGGAAGTAATTCTCATCCTTGTGGCAGCGGCCGATCTGCATGAAATATCCGGCCGAAATAAAGAAAAACGGAATGACGATTCTTCCTAATATATTGCTTGTCACAAAGCCGAGATCCGGCCAGACTTCATAGAAGGGATAAGTGTGAACGACGATGACGAGGAAAGCACAGATAAATTTCATCATGTCGACGGCAGGATACTGACGGGTTTTGGCAGAGGTCATGGTATCGCTCCTTTAATCTACTCTGTTTTCATTAGGATACCACATTTAGGAAACCGGTGGGAATAAAACCTTCAGCTCTGAAAGAAAGATGAAAGAATTAAAGCCGGAAAGCGTCTGAATTGACTTTCTGCGCCGCTTTCTTTACAATGAATTCATAAAGTTAAATAAATCTAACAAACTCAAGGAGGAGTGAAGATGAATGCAATAGCTTATGCGGCCCTGGGCACCGGATTTACGTTTCTTCTGACTTCGGCCGGCGCGGCGGTCGTCTTCTTTTTCAAAAATCAGGTAGGCGGGAATATCCAGAAGGGATTTCTTGGCTTCGCGGCGGGCGTGATGGTCGCGGCTTCGGTGTGGTCGCTTTTAATCCCGGCGATCAGCGAGGCGGAGGCGATGGGCTTGATCGGCTGGGTTCCGGCGGCGATCGGCTTTGTCGCAGGCGGCGTGTTCCTGTATGCTCTGGATCATCTGCTTCCGCATCTGCATCTGGAAGAGAAACAGCCGGAAGGGCTGAGCAGCAGCTGGAAGAAGACGACGTTGCTGGTTTCCGCGGTGACGCTGCACAACATCCCCGAAGGCATGGCCGTCGGTCTGGCGTTCGCGATGGCGGCCCAGCATCAGGATCCGGCGATGATGTCGGCGGCGATGGCGCTGGCGATCGGCATCGGGATTCAGAATTTTCCCGAGGGCGCGGCGATTTCGCTGCCGCTGCGGCAGGAAGGCTTCAGCCGTTTTAAAGCATTTCTGTACGGGAGCTTGTCGGGGATTGTCGAACCGATCTTCGGGATTTTGACAGTGCTGGCAGCTTCGCAGATCGCCGGATTGATGCCGTGGCTGCTTTCGTTTGCGGCTGGGGCGATGATCTTTGTCGTCGTCGAGGAACTGGTTCCTGAAGCCCACCTGAGCGAGCATACTCATATTGGCACGCTCGGCTTCATGCTTGGCTTTCTGATCATGATGATTCTCGACGTCGCGCTGGGCTGAGCGAAGAAATAAAGAATGCTCGACAAGGCAGGAACGCTGACTTTTTCATTGCAGAAATAACCGGCAGGACAACCCCGGCGGCTGATGATGCCGTCCGTCCTGTCTTTTCTTTTTTGTTTGCGGTATAATGGAAAAAAATAAGGAGTGAAAAGATATGGATTGCGAATGGAGTAAAAGAACCTCGGATTTTTTAAGCATGACGCTGGCGAAGGACTATACGTCGGTTTCGTATGCTTTGCAGGTCAATGGCGAACTGGTCGCTGCGGACGCCCTGGGTTGGCAGGATCAGCCGGAAAACGTGAAGGCGGACACGCGCTGCACTTACAACGTGGCTTCGGTATCGAAGATTTACTGCACGGCGGCGGTGATGGTATTAGTCCAGCGGGGTCTGGTGGATCTGGATACGCCGGTCGTTCAGTATGTGCCGGATTTTAAAATGCTCGATGACGATTATAAGAAAATCACGGTGCGGCATTTGTTAAACCATGCCAGCGGTCTGCCGGGAACGCAGTGGAAGGGCTTTTCCGTCACCGCGCAGACAGAGCGGGATTATTATAAAGAAGTGCTCGACTATCTGGCGGTCAGTCATCTGAAAGCGCAGCCGGGCGAATATTCGGTTTACTGCAATGACGGCTTCACGTTGGCGGAAATTGTCGTGGCACGCGTCAGCAATCAGCGCTACTGCGATTTTCTGCGTGAGAACATCACCGCTTTAATCGGCGCCGAATCAACCCGCACGATTGAAGACCGCAATCCGGAATATCCGTTGGTCCATGAAAAGAAGAAACCGGCCGAGCTGTTGTTAGTCGAAGGCGCGGGCGGATTGACGACGTCGATGATCGATTTGTGCAAGTTCGGTCAGCTGTTCCTCTCTGAAAATCCTATTCTGACGGAAACGTCCAAGCAGGAAATGGCAAAGAAACAGGGCGTTTCCTTTCTGCCGCAGGATCAGAAAAGCCCATCTTATGGCTTAGGCTGGGATACGGTGTGTTTCAGCGATCCGGATTTTGACCTGGGCGAAGGCGTGCTGCGCAAGGGCGGCAACAGCTTTCAGTTTACCTCCCAGCTGATCGTCATCCCGAAGTACAACGCCGTGCTGGCAATCAGCGAAACGCATGACTGCAAGATCGACGTCACGCAGGCCGCGCTGCATATTTTAGCGCAGTGGCTGCTGGAAAAACGGGGAATTTCGATTTACCGCCGGGCACAGGCAATTCCGCAGGCAATTTCCGACGCCTTCAGCGGAACGTATCTGATGCCCAGCGCGATTGCCAAGGTCGCGATGCGGGGCGCCATCGCTCACTTTCAGGACACGCCGTTAAAAGCTCAGGCCTATCCGTGGGAAACCTACTTACGCTATGACGGAAGCCGCTGGATCGCCAGTGAAAAGGTGAATTATTTCTTTGCCGAAGCGCAGGGCGACCTGTATCTGATGAGCGGGATGAACGGTCAGACCTATCCGGTCGCAATGAAGGCGAAAGCCTTCAGCCCGTTAAGCGAAACCTGGAAACAACGGCTGGATCATCCGTATGTCGTTGTCAATCCGACGCCGGAGGATTTAGTCATCGGGGAGATCATGACCGGTTTTCGTCTGCAGGCGCTGCCGGACTTCGACGGCGTCCTCGTCGCTTCATTCAGCGGACGGCAGGGCAGTGATGTGTACAGCGGCGGCTTTGACGGCAGCTTTATACCGGCGGACGAAAATCATGGCCGGGGTTTCCTGCGCACCCCATGCAACGGCAGCCGGGATCTGATCGATCCGTATTTCTTCACGCAGAAAGAGGCGGAATTCTGCGATGTCGCGTCCTACCGCTATCAGCGGGCAGACACGCTGCCGGTCTATGAAGGGCAGGGCTTTGCCGATCAGCCGCAGACGTTCCGTCTGGATCATCGCTTTGATGGTACGCTGAGCGTTCCGGAAGGCCGGCGTCTGATGGTGCTGGATAACGATCTCAACGTAATCGGGGATACCTTAAGCGATGAAAAGATCCAGCCGGCAGAGGCGGGCTACCTGCTTTTGATCTGATGCTCAGAATTTTCACAATTTTCTTTTTACGTAAAAGGACAGGCGGAGGATTTTGTCAGCCATGTGAGGCTGGCGGTGAGAAAGGAAAGTAAAACGCTGAGCGGCAAGGTTCATTCCAGCCGTTCAGCGCTTTTTGCATTGTTTTTTAGCGAGTGAGATTTTTTAAATTCTTATGAAAAACAGACGATATGCCTTCTTCTCATTAAAATACTTGTTTTTTATGATCTGCTTTATATAAGGCGGTCTTGAAATTTGAAGGCATTCGCCTGACCATCAGGCGGCTCGCTGTCTGCTTGCGGCAGATAAACTGGTTGGAAACTTGCACCATCCGTCTCACATCAAATTCTGAGTCTTAAGCGTGCGCAAAGCCGCCGTCGTGAGTTGTTTTGGCTTGGTACAAGGCGGCGTCCGCGGTTTTCGCCAGCTGAGCGTAATTGCTTCCCCGGCGTGCGATCACCGCACCGGCGGATAAGGTGATGTTCGGCATGTGCCGGCGGGCGGATTCTGCTATCAACGTCGCGTTGATATCGCCGACGATCTTTTCGGCAACGGTGTAATCCTGCGTATTCGCGATAAAGATTGCAAATTCATCGCCATGCAGACGCGACGCAGAGTCCACGGTTCGAATACGGCCGATGATCATCTGCGCGGCCAGCTTGATTACCTCGTCGCCCATCTGATGCCCGTAATTGTCATTGATCGTCTTGAAGTGATCGCCATCCAACAGGATCAGAATACCGCTGTCGGTTTCCTGCATGCTCTGAATCTGATCTGTCACGTTCTGCCGGAACGATTTAAAATTCATCATGCCGGTCAAGTCGTCGATGGCCGCCGCTTTCTGCGCGGCTTTCAAGGCGATTTCCAGACGTTTCTGCGTCTGGCCCAGCTCGACGTAGGCCTGCTGCAGCTCGCGGGTGTTCCATTCCTTGCGGATGCGGCTCAATCCGTAAACCAGCACCAGTTCCAGCAATAAGAACGGAAGCAGCCAGACCTGCGCGGTTGCGGCGAGCATCGCGCCCAGCGGGACCAGAATCAGGATCTGATAATCTTTCCCGGGACTCAGATAACCATAAACCTGTTGGGAACCCAGCTTGATCAACATGGCCTGCTGCGGCCGGGCGAGCAGCTTTTGGAAACCGGCGTCCCCTTGTTGGCGGAAGTGGGCGAAGGCTTCGGCGGCGTCGGCTTGTTCTTTGGCTTTCTGCCACGCTTCAGTGCCTTCTTCCAACGTTTTGACCGCAGCCTGCGCCTGCTGCAGGGCAGCGGGGGCAAGAGCGGCGTTTGGACTCAGTGTGCTGCCCAGATATGTTTCTTCCGTACTCCCGATAATCGTGCCATTGGCGTCGTAGACCAACAGCTGTTCGTGCGCATAGCTGCCTAGCTCGCTGACTAACCGCTGGATATTGCCCATTTTGATATCGTAGGCGAAGACCGTTTTCTGATCCGGCTGCAGCTGCGAGATCGTCGAAAGAATATAATGGTTGGCATAGCTCATGTAGGGTGGCGTGAAGACGATCGCGCCCTGACCCTTGACGGCATTCTGATACCAGGGCCTGTCCTGCGGCCGGTAACCGGTGCTCTCATATTGCGAATACGGCGTATCCCAGCTGTAAAGATAGCGGTCCTGATACACCATGTAAACACCGTCGAAGGTGTCGCCCTCAATCGCCGCCAGCGGCCGGTCCAACGTTTTCAGATGGTCCCAGATGAAATCAGGATCCGGATGATCGCTTACGGTTTGCTGAAGCAGCTGCGCAAACAACTGGAATGAATGAGTGTAATCTGCCATGACGCTGCCGAGTTTTTCCTGAGCCTGCTCCCCATGATGCGTTAAGACTTGCTGAACGTGGCGTGATTCCTGGACGGCGATTAAACTGCCGGCGATCAGATTCACACCGAGGAAAAACAGAACGAGAACAAGCTGACGGTGCTGTACTTTGCTTTTTGACGCTTTCAATGAAACTCCCCCTTATTATAAAACACAGAAACGGCCCGGTTCGCGAGGCGATGCAAGAAAACGACAGCCATCGACATCCGGACGGCAGAAAAACAGAAGATGAGATATTGTATAAAAATCGGAGGGATCAAGATAATTTAATCATAGACCTTTGTTAGAAAAAAAGCCAATTTATTCTTACGTTATTTGAAATTTGTTCGATTACGAGCACATTTTAGCTTTTTTAAGGAAGTCAAAGAGACTGGATTACAAAATCCCCGGTCCCCGCAAAGAAAAAAAGTAAACGCTTTCTTCTATTCCCTATATCTAACCCTTCCTCATCTAGTGTTTATCCATAATAGTTCTATGTTAATCCATACTGTGTGAAGCAGACGGCTGTCCCGCCCCGCTTTGACATGCTATGCTAAAAACATCACAGGGAGGAAAAATTATGAAAAAATGGACTCGGCTTCTGGCCGCAGCCGTACTGTTGATATCCGCAGCGGCGTGCAGCACTCCGGAAGCCAAAACCGAAACGTTGGAAGGCAAAGGCAACGGGTTCGGTGGTTTGATCACCGTCACTGTAACGCGCAAAGATGGCAAGATCACAGACGTCAAGGCGGTGGGCGATCAGGAGACGCAGGGAATCGGCTCCCAGGCGATCGAACAGCTGCCGCAGGCGATCGTCAAGGCGAACTCCACCGACGTCGATAATGTCAGCGGAGCGACGTTCTCCAGTCAGGGAATTAAAGACGCAGTCAACAACGCGCTGGATCCGCAGACCTATCCGTATGTGGCAAAGGCGGAAAAAGAAGAACAGCCGAAGGAAGTCGTGGCATCCGATCTGAATCAGGGACTTGCGATCGTATCCAACGGCCGGTTAGGTCCGGGCAAGGATGATCAGGAAGTCTCCGTTTACAGCTTCAACGAAGTGGTGCTGAACGCTTTATTTGATAAGGACGGCAAGATTCTGGATCTGAATATCGACGAGCTGGAAGTTGCAACGCCGAATTATGACGGTGCGGATATGCCGCAGTTCTCCGGTTTCCCGGGTCAGGGTGGCTATAACTATGATGAAAATCACGATGGCAAGGTCGAAGGTAAGACAGCTGACAGCGAGGAACAGTTCTTGGCTGAGTTTGATACCTGGAAGACCAAGCGCGAACGCGGCGAGAGCTATAAGCTCAACAGCGGTACCTGGGCGAGTGAGATGGATGTTTTTGAACAGCTGTTTGTCGGTAAGACGGTCGCGGAAGTGGAAGACTGGTTTGCCAAGTACACCGATGCCAACGGCCGGCCATTGCAGGCGGAAGCCAAGAGCGATGAGGACAAGGCAAAATTCAGCGCGTTGAGCGATGAGGAAAAGAAGATGCTGGAAGACGTCCGCACCGGCGCGACGATCTCTTTAAAAGATGCGCACGGCGATTTTATTACGGCATTGAAAAAAGCGTATGAACTGCGCCAGCCGTTAGACGTCAGGGAAGCCGCGGCGGAAGGGCTGGGCGTCGCTTCCAACGGCCGTGTCGGACCGGGCAAGGATGATCAGGAGGTTCAGGTTTACAGCTTTAATACGCTGGTGGCCAGCGCGTTGTTTGATGCGGAAGGCCGGATCGTATCGTTGAAGCTGGATGAACTGGAAGTCGCGACGCCGAATTACGACGGTGCGGATATGCCGCAGTTCTCCGGATTCCCGGGTCAGGGCGGATACAACAATGATGAAAATCACGACGGCAAGGTCGAAGGCAAGACAGCCGACAGTGAGGAACAGTTCTTGGCTGAGTTTGATACCTGGAAGACCAAGCGCGAACGCGGCGAGAGCTATAAGCTCAACAGCGGCACCTGGGCCAGCGAAGCCGATGTGTTTGAGAAGTTGTTTGTCGGCAAGACGGTCGCGGAAGTGGAAGACTGGTTTGCCAAGTATACCGACGCCAACGGCCGGCCATTGCAGGCGGAAGCCAAGAGCGACGAGGACAAGGCAAAATTCAGCGCATTGAGCGATGAGGAAAAGAAGATGCTGGAAGACGTCCGCACCGGCGCGACGATTTCCTTAAAAGACGGTCATGGCGACTTCATCCAGGCGATTAAAAACGCTTACGAAAACCGTCGTCCGATCACATTGAAAAGCGAATAACAACCAACGGGAATCATCAGCTGGAAGTTTCAAATCACCCCTTTTAAACACGGGTATGATGGTTATTGGCGCAAAAAGACGAACTTCAATTTGTTCGTCTTTTTTACTTCTGTCATGACCAGCCCGAGGTTTGATCAAAACTGAGGATCGAAATTCTATCCCGCAATGAAGAGTGAGAATGGAATGAGTGTGGCGGCGATGCGAGTTCAGGCAGCCTTAGGCGCAATGACGTTTGATCGGGACTGCCGCCGCAAAAACAGCGGTGGATAAAAAAGAAAAATATAAAAAAGGAAAATCTGAAACACGATTTTCCTTTTTTCCTTTATTTAGAACGAAGGAGATCGGCCACGAGCATACCGCTTTCCAGCTGCACGCCGATCAGGCTGCGGATCGGAACGACAGAATAGTCGATGTCGTTTTCAAGTGCCGCCGCCAGAGTGTCAAAGCCGGCCTGTGCCTGATTCAGAGCGGTCTTGGCCAACTGCGGATCAATGTCGGTGTGCTCGATTGCGTAATTGATTGCGCGGACGCTCAGACCCCAGCTTAACAGTGTGTAGAAACGGGTGATGTCCAGACAGTCGAAGGCTTCCGATTCCTTGCACGGCTGCTGGTAAGCTTCCGTCTTTTTATAATAATCAATCTGCGCCTGCGTGGACGCGTCGTTTTTATCCACGGAAAGCAAAACGATCTTCGGGAATGGATTATCTTCGGTCAACCATGGTTTAACCGGTTTTAGGATCTTGCCGATCTGTTCGATCTGATCATGTTTGACCTGTTCGCCCTGGATCGCCGCTTCTGCCCGGGTGAACGGCATGATCGTATCGGATACAATTTTGCGGGAGAAGAAATACGGCAGCTCGGCGACCAGCGTGTAAGTGCCGTATTGCGAAGCATAATCGTCGGAGCTGGTGCCGCAGCTCATCATCTCTTCCGGATGTTCCATGCTTTTCTCATAATAGTCGTAGGAATCCTTGGAGCCGGTCATTTTGTAGCAGGCCGGGGCGTATTGGGTGACGTAAACCATTTCCGGTTCGCCCAGATTCAGCGGTACATTCTGCTTTTCCGCCGCCTTGTAGAAGCCGTCCCATAAGCTTGGCTCATCGCCGGATACATACCAATACGCGCCGCCGAAGCCGGCGTTGTGCAGCGAGTACATGAATTCCGGTTTGACACGGTCGATGATGTTCATCAGCACCTGAGTTTCCGGGATCGGCGTCGTCCAGCTGTAATTTTTATAGGTGAACGGGAATGTCCATTCTGCCTGTTCCGAACCGACCGGACGGAAGAAATTCCGGGCGTAATTGGTGATCGTAAACGGTCCCTTGAACCATCCTTCATTCAGCTTTGTGCCGTCGACGTCGATGCTTTTGATCAGATACCAGGTATACCCCAGTTCACTGCGCAGCGCTTCATCCTCGCATAAGCGGCGTGAGAAATATTCCAGCATCATCGCGCCCATTGGTTCGTTTGGATGCGGACAACCGAACATAAAGGCGTTTTTCGAGCCGTCGCCGATCTTCAGACAATAGATCGGATGGCCGCCGCGGGAAGTCCCTTCCTTTGTGACCGTGACCAGATCCGGATATTCTTCGGCCAGCTTCAGGGTGCTGGCATCCATTTCATCCACGGTCAGAAAATGATCGTAGGCCGGGATTTCGTCGATGAGTTTTTTAAAGTCCATACTTTGTTTCTCCTTTCAGCAAGTAGATTCATTTTATCATGGGTCATTCAGTTTGGGCGGCGCTTTCTGAAAAAAGAAAGACGAAAAAACGAAATCCTCCTTTTTCAACTGTAACAATTTTCAATCCGAAGTGTTAAGGAATTGCCAGCACCGCGCCCAACGCCGCGGCATAGACGGCATGCGCGGGAATCAGAAAGTTCACATTGTAAATCTGGCTCATTCTTTCATAAAGCGGTTTGGCCTGCGGCAAAGCCGTCAGAGCACCGGTCAGCACGATCGTCTGAGTGGTGTCCCGGCGCAAAGCCAGAATCGCCATGACGCCGATGGTTTCCAGAATCATATTGATCACGCCCGCCGCCTGATCTGCAGGACTGCCGATGGAGTTCAGCTTTCCCAAATTGGCGGCCGTCAGATTGGCGGTCAGCGACTGTGTTTCATCGCGGGTCAGATCGCCCACCTTCAGATCGACATTTTTCAAATTACCGGACCCGGCCAGCTCAATAAAATCGGCCAGCGCGGCAGTTCCGTTTAACCGCAGCGCCAATCCCGCCAGGGTTCCTCCGCCGACGCCGGTTCCGCCGATGTGGCTGATCTTTTCATGATCAGCCCGAACCAGCGCTGTCCCTGTGCCCATACTGACGGCCAGAATGTCCCATTTCTTTGACAAAGCCTGCGCACCCCGGCCCACTGCCTGCATTTCGTCGATTTTCAGCCAGCCTGGCCGATCTTCGATAAATGAGCTGCCGACTCCTGTTAAAGCAATTCCGGATACCGTCTGATTGCCGCAGTGTGACGCCAGAAAATGACTGAGCGCAGCATCCAGTTTTATCGGACTGCGCAATGCGGCCAGCTGTTTTTCGGCCACAATTTGACTGCCGGGGTGAACAGCGATCAGTTTTGTTGTGGAACCGCCAAGGTCAATTCCGATTCTGATAGTCATGGGTTATCCCCCGTTTCTGTTCTCTTATAATAAGTTAGTTATATCGTGGACTGTAAAATTTCGCAAGCGTGAATAACTGATTATCCACTAAAGGAGAAATTAAACTGTTTTATTTTTTCAATCTTTCTCCCTGTAAAACCAGATATCTAACCAATTTATAACCGCCTGCTGATAGAATGAAAATGTCTTGGAGGTGTAGCGTATGCGGAAAAAGTTAGTTCTTGGGTTAATGGCAGCGATGTTGGTAATGAGTCCGATACGAATTTTAGCGGATTCTGCGACACCGGAGCCGGAAACTGAACAAATTGACGATGAAGAAACACCGCGGGCTGCCCGCAGAAATCAGGACTCTGCGCTCCTCTTTGCTTTCCTTGGCGCCGGCATCGTTGTGATTGCCGCAACCTGGAAAACAAAAAATCAGAATCTGAGTTTATTTGTCAATCAAGTGGATTCCAATGGAGACGGCAGTTATACAGTCACCTGGGGTTATAAGAATCCCAAGCATTCCAAGATCAAATACGACAAGGATGAAGCCGGTTTGAAAATAAAACGAGGCACTGCGATCGTCCTGAAAAAAGCAGAGCCGACAGAATTTGAACCAGGTATCCACAAAGACGCTATCATTACGGTCATTAACGACGAAACTGAAATCGAATGGATTGCGGGAAATCAGAAGGTCGGCGTTAATGGAAGAATGATCAAAATAGAAGGGAGGAACGAGAATGAAGATTAAAAACAGGTTTGACAGAGTATTAAAGATGTTGACCGTCTTCGCGATGACGATGTCCTGCTTTGTGGACATGCCGATTCGGGTTGTAGCGGAAAGCTTTGACGTCGATTCTGTAATCAGCATTGAATCACACAACAACGAGACCGATGTGAATGATAGCGAAGCGAGCTTAGCTGTAAGCGTTACTGTCAATGGTCAGACAGCAACAGCGCAAAAATCAGTCGCATCGGGTACTCTGACCGTAAGGGCCAACGATGGTTTTGAAATTGATTCAATGATTTTGGACGGCGTGGAATTCAGTGAATCCACAGACGTTCAATCGGGGGAACATTCTCTTAACATCACGGCTCACACAACAACTTCTCAGATTGATAAATCTAAAGAAAACCAACAGCCGGATCCGACGGTGGAACCAACACCGACGATTACTCCTGATCCAACACCAGAGGCGAGTGAGGAGCCAAAGACCACGGAAACTCCAGTGGTTACGGAAACACCGAAGGTAACGGAAGGACCAACGGAATTTATTCCTCCAACAAGTAACGCCATTATTCAAAATATTGAAGGTGATGATGTATATCTTCTCACTATATACTATGTTTATGGGGAAGATGCAGCTCCAGAAATTGCGAACACGGCAGCGCAAGCAACGTATTATGCAGATGTAATTGCTGGAAATGAATACAAAGTTACTTCTAAAGAAATTCAAGGATATGAGGCAAGTCAAAGCCTTGTAAGTGGAATAATGCCGTCGGAAGATCTGACGATTACCGTTACGTATCATCCTACTGAGACTGCGTATACTGTTAATCATAAATTCATACAACTTGATGGTTCATTTATTACGGAGTCAGAAACTTTGTATGGCAAATTTGGAACAGAAACTCAGGCAGTTGCCCGGCAAGTCAATGGCTTTGAAGCTGGTGTAATCGAAAACACTCTAATTTCGGCGAACACAGTTGTTGAAATTGAGTATACACGAATCAATTATACAGTGCGATTTGACTCTGATGGAGGTAACTATATCAGCGCTGTGGAAGCACCTTTCGAAACAGTAGTTGATTTATCAACGAAAGTACCGACGAAAGCAGGCTACGATTTTGCTGGATGGTATAATGGAGATTCTAAAGTTGAAGGATCTGTTAGTTTGACGGAAAATATAACTTTAACTGCTCATTGGACATTAAAAGCAAATCAGAAAGCTGATTATCAAGTTATTTTCTGGGTTGAAAAGGCAGATTCTGAGGATTATGATTTTCTGTATAGTCAAACAGTATACAATGCTCGGGTCGGCAGTGAAATTAAGAATTATCCAACCTTTGATAGTTCAAAATTATCAGCAATAGGTATGAATCCGGCCGGATTTAAAACACCGGTTATGGAAACTGGCAAAACAGTTGCACTAGATGGCAGTACAGTTTTAAATGTTCGTATTAATAGAAAAGTTTTTAGCTTATCATTTTATAATGGCCGGCAATTAGAAAAAACTATAACTAAAAAATACGGAGCGAATATTACTGCACAGTGGCCTTCGGGAAATTTATGGCGAGAAGATTCCCAGTATTGGACAGGAATGCAGCAAATGCCAGCTGAAGATAAAACTCTATATAAGGTAAATTCATCTGGAAAAACATATAGTCTTCATTATATGGTGGAAAGTTTAAAAGACAGTTCAACTTATGATGAACACCATGTTGACAGCTATGAATATAGGACGTCAATGAGCTTATCAAATGAGGATTGTTATCCGATAGAGGGTTATAAATTCGTAAAATCAAATCCGAAGGCAGGTCAAACTATTAGAGATAAAGCATATATTTATTATAGCCGAAATTCTTATACATTAAGTTATGATGCTAACGGTGGTAAAAATACCCCTATTTCCAAATCGATAAAATACGAAGAAGTTTTACCTGAGACAGAGACGATCCCTACAAAAGAAGGATATGAGTTTACAGGTTGGTATTACGATCCAGGAGCACAAGAAAAAGTTAATTTTGGTAAAGATAAAATGCCAGCTCATAATACAGTATTGTATGCAGGGTGGGCAGTTAAAACTTATGAAGTTAAATTTGATTTGAATTATGACGGTGGCATAGATTTCATTGTAAATGCAAATTATAATTCCCCAGTCAAAATTCCGGATGCTCCTGAACGCGATGGATACACTTTCTTGGGATGGTCGATTAATTCTGAGACTTTAGTTAAGTATGATTTTGGGACTCCGATTAAGGACAATATCACGCTTTATGCTCATTGGCAGGCTAAGAATTATACCTCTTATAATATTCGTTATTTGTTAGAAGGTACTGATACGGAACTTGCTGATTCGATAAAAGTTGATAATCAAAGAGTAGGTAAAACAATTACTGTTTTTGCAAAGAGTATTGAAAATTATATTCCTTTATTGTCAAGTCAAAGCTTAACTTTAAAACAGACAGATAATGAAATTATATTCTATTACTCTCAGGCAAAAGAAAGAGGATATACGATCATTGCGATGGATGTAAGTGATCCTGAAAAACCAGTTGAGTTAATTCGTAACGGAGATAACAAAACAGATCGTGCTGCAGTAGTAATTGATGCTCCTTCAATTAATGATTATATTCTTGCTGATGGAGAGACTGCTCGAAAAACATTAGTTGTTTCTAATAACGAAACAGAAAATGTTGTTACATTTAATTATGTAAAACGCAATGTTGGTTATACTGTGAATTATTACAAAGATTCGACAGATGAATCAAATTTACTCAAATCTGAAACAGGAACTGGGAGAATAGGAACAACCATTCCTTATGAAAACGGCAAGTATTTACCTAAAGGATATGTTGCTCCAGGAACTGTAACAGGACCGGAAAAGATAACTAATATTGCCGCAAATAATGTCATTAATATCGTTTATGCAGAAGCTGCAAAAATAACGATCAACTACGCAGCAACAACAGGCGGAAGCGTGGATCGTTCAAGTGAAAGCTTAGCACCGGCAACGGGCGAAGCTCAGGGCTCGACGGCAACAGCAAGCGCAGGATACCATTTCGTGAATTGGACGAATGCGGAAGGCACAGAAGTCAGCACAGACGCTCACTTTACACCAGAAAAAGTTGATGGATTGAATGTAGCGGCAACGTACACTGCAAACTTTGCGGAAGATGCGAACGTAACGATCAACTACGCAGCAACAACAGGTGGAAGCGTGGATCGTTCAAGTGAAAGCTTAGCACCGGCAACGGGCGAAGCTCAGGGCTCGACGGCAACAGCAAGCGCAGGATACCATTTCGTGAATTGGACGAATGCGGAAGGCACAGAAGTCAGCACAGACGCTCATTTTACACCAGAAAAAGTTGATGGATTGAATGTGGCGGCAACGTACACTGCAAACTTTGCGGAAGATGCGAACGTAACGATCAACTACGCAGCAACAACAGGCGGAAGCGTGGATCGTTCAAGTGAAAGCTTAGCACCGGCAACGGGCGAAGCTCAGGGCTCGACGGCAACAGCAAGCGCAGGATACCATTTCGTGAATTGGACGAATGCGGAAGGCACAGAAGTCAGCACAGACGCTCACTTTACACCAGAAAAAGTTGATGGATTGAATGTAGCGGCAACGTACACTGCAAACTTTGCTGTCAACTCCTATAACTACAAAGTTTCCCATGTCTACCGTGATGCTGATAACAATGTTGTTGAAGAACTGACAACGACGGCAGCTGACGAGAAACGTGATTACCTGTCTGCTATTTCTGAATCTCCAAGAGGTCCAGAAAATGCAAATGGCAATTTCGTTCTGTCGAATATCGAAGTTGACAGTGTTGATGAATCGACATTGCAGGCAGATGAAGAAGGCAATATTACGGGAACCATGCCAGCTGAAAATCTGACAATCACGTTCTACTATGATGCAGATAATATCGGTGAGAAAGATCCTGAAGAAGGAGATGGAATCGCAGATAAATATCAAATCACGGTTACGTATGACGCTGTAAACGGCAAAGTTGTTGCTAATCAGGGGCCATTTGTATTGACGAAATACAATGCCAATCATGAATATGCAATGGATGGAGTCGCTTATCTGGCTGAAAATCAGATCGCAACAGTTGAACCTTATTCAGGTTATCATCTGGCAAGTTGGGCACCAGAAGAACCGACAACAGAAATCGCATTGAATAAAGATACGGAATTCGTAGCGACATTCGTCATTAATGAATACCAAGCGACAGTGAAGTACGTTGATGAAGATACAAAGGAAGAAATCGGGACAGCGAAGGAAGTCACAGCGAAGCATGGGGAAACGATCAATGGTGCGGATCATAAGATCAACATCGAAGATTACGTTTATACCTATGCGGAAAGCAAGGAAATCACGGAAGACGGAATGATTGTCAACGTTTATTACAGCGCAGATAAAAATCATGACGAGATTCCGGATAAGTATCAGATTCACGTATACTACAATGCGGTGAATGGTACGATCACTGCTAACCAGGGTCCGTTTACCTTGAATAAGGTCAACGAGAAAGGCGAATATGCGGTTGATGGCATCGCTCATCTGAGCGACGATCAAATTGCGAAGGCAAGTCCGAATAACGGATATCGGGGTGGTACTTGGAGTCCAATGGCTCCGACGACTGCACTGGATCTGACAGAGGACATTACTTTCACGATTACCTTTACAGCAAATCCAGTCGATCCGGATCCTGTTAACCCAGGCTGTCCGGCAGGAACGGAATGGAACGAAGAAGCCCAGGCTTGCTTAGCGCCAGTCGTTCCGCCAGCACCAGTTGTACCTCCGGGACCAGGTCCAAATAATCCTGAACCGGAAGAAGAAGTCATTGTTGAACCGACAACACCGGAAGGCGGCGGAGAAGTAACGCCAACACCGACGCCGGAAGTTGAAGAGATCGAAGAACCGGAACAGCCGCAGGTCAGCCACAAGGGTTCTTGGGCTCTGATCAACCTGATCGCCAGCTTGCTTGGCTTGTTAGCGGCGCTGTTCCTGATTTTCGCGAAGCACTCGAAAGAGGATGACGACGAGGATGATCAGAATCAGACCGCAGCGATGAATGAAGAAGAAGATCCGGAACAGCTGAAGCGCAAGAGAATCTACAAGTGGATCTCGGGCTTAACGGCTGTCATCTCAGTCATCGTCTTCGTTCTGACCGAAAACATGCGGCTGCCGATGGTCTTGGTAGATAAGTGGACGCTGTTGATGGTCGTCTTCTTCCTGATCAATGCCGTAACGCTGTACTTAGGCAGAAAATGGCATGAAGATGAGGATGACGAAGAACAAACACAGGCGTAATTATCACAAAGTTAACGGAAAGGTCGAGCATACGCTCGGCTTTTCTTTTGCTTTTCAAGCTTGGAATAACCATCATTAAAATGAAAACGCATGTCAGTCATCAATCCGGTTTATGGAAAACTGAAAATGATTTCAAGATTAGAAGGGGCTAACCTGTCAAAATCCGCCTGGTTAAAGGACTTAGCTCTTTTGAGTGAACTCAGTCGAAATCTGAATAAAAAATTCAGGAGAACAAGGCTTGATGGAGCAGGTTATACGTGCTATCATTTCAATAGTTGAGTTTCCAACTAATTGAGGTGAGGGGATGAAAAAGACAGGACGGCTGTTGACGGACTCGTCTATTTTGTATCGCTGTTCGCAAAAATACTACGATAAAGTGCTGGACGCCTATCAGCTGGGTTCCGGACAGCTTCCGTTTTTAATTTTCATTTATGAGAACGAAGGCATTACGATGAACGGT
The DNA here is from genome assembly GCF_015552275.1 of Holdemania sp. 1001302B_160321_E10. Lineage (NCBI taxonomy): Bacteria > Bacillati > Bacillota > Erysipelotrichia > Erysipelotrichales > Erysipelotrichaceae > Holdemania > Holdemania sp. 1001302B_160321_E10. Next base: position 89,798 of record NZ_JADNEM010000015.1, read on the forward strand.
CTGGCGCAGCTGGGCTGTTATGACAAAGGAACCGTAACCAAAGGCGTTCAGCGGCTGGAAGAAGTCGGATATGTCACGATCGAGGTCAGTCCAACGGATAAACGCGTGCGCACGCTGCGAACGACGGCGAAAGCGAAAGAGATTATCGGTCAGATCTATTTGATTCGCCAACAGTGGTGGGATCAGATCACGCAGAATATGAGCGAGGATGAAGCGGCGCTGTTTGAAAAGCTGCAAAGTAAGGCGGTTGCCAACGCATTAGATTATCTGGCGGAAGAAGAACAGGAATCGCAGCGGGTGGGAATTTTCGGCATTCAGAAAATGACGCTGCTCGATTATCCCGGCAAGATCGCATGCACGCTGTTTACCGGTGGCTGTAATTTCCGCTGTCCGTTCTGCCAGAACTCTGATCTGGTGTTTCTGGCGGAGAATATGGCACAGATTCCCAGGGAAGAACTGTTCGACTTTTTAACCCGCCGTCAGGGAATTCTGGAAGGAATTTGTATCAGCGGCGGGGAACCGCTGCTGCAGCCGGGGATCGAAGCTTTCTTACGCCGGATTAAGGAATTGGGTTATCCGATCAAATTGGATACCAACGGCAGTTTCCCAGATCAGCTGGAGCATCTGATCGACGAGGGATTGATTGATTACGTGGCGATGGACCTGAAAAACTGCCGTGAACGCTACAGCGAAACGGTCGGTTTGACAAAGCTGGATCTTGCGGCTGTTGAAAAAAGTGTCGCGCTGTTAATGCAGGAGAAGATTCCGTATGAATTTCGAACGACAGTAGTCAAGGAGCTGCATACCGCTGAGGATATGCGGCGTCTGGGCGAGTGGATCAAGGGCGCCCGCAAGCTGGTTCTGCAGCAGTTTGTCGACAGCGAGCGGGTGATTCAGCCCGGCTTGCACGCCTGCACCAAAGAAGAAATGGAAGCGTTTCGGAAGATTCTGCTTTCGTGGGTACCGGACACCGAGCTCCGGGGGTTATAGAGGAAAGAAAGGTAGAGACGTATGTATAAAGTAGTTAAACGCGACGGCATGATTACGGAATTTGATATCAGCAAGATTTCACTGGCGATCACCAAAGCCTTTGAGGCTCAGCAGAAACAATACCATTCCAGCGTGATTGATATGCTGGCGCTGCGGGTAACCGCGGATTTTGAAAGCAAAATCAAAGACGATCTGATCCAGGTGGAAGATATTCAGGACAGCGTGGAATCAATTCTGATCCAATCCGGATATTCCGACGTCGCCAAGGCATACATTCTATACCGCAAACAGCGGGAAAAAATCCGCAATATGAAATCGACGATTCTCGATTATAAAGAACTGGTCGACAGCTACGTCAAAGCGACGGACTGGCGCGTGAAAGAAAATTCAACCGTGACTTATTCGGTCGGCGGTTTGATTCTGAACAACAGCGGTGCGATCACCGCCAACTACTGGCTTTCGGAGATCTATGACGAGGAAATCGCCAACGCACACCGCAGCGGCGATATCCATCTGCACGATCTTTCGATGCTGACGGGCTACTGCGCCGGCTGGTCGCTGAAGCAGCTGATTCTGGAAGGCTTAGGCGGCGTACCGGGCAAAATTACCTCCAAACCGGCGAAACATCTGGCTTCGCTGTGCAATCAGATGGTCAACTTCCTGGGCATCATGCAGAACGAATGGGCGGGCGCACAGGCGTTCTCCTCGTTTGATACGTATCTGGCGCCGTTTGTCAAGGTCGATCAGCTGAGCTATGACGAAGTCAAGAAATGCGTCGAGTCGTTTGTCTATGGCGTCAACACACCGAGCCGCTGGGGCACGCAGGCGCCGTTTTCCAACATCACTCTGGATTGGGTTGTGCCGGCGGATTTAGCGCAGCAGCCGGCGATTATCGGTGGTCAGCCGCAGGATTTCACCTATGGCGACTGCCAGAAAGAAATGGATCTGGTCAATAAGGCGTTTATTGAAGTTATGATCGAGGGCGACGCCAACGGCCGCGGCTTCCAGTATCCGATCCCGACGTATTCGATCACGAAAGATTTCGACTGGTCGGACACGGAAAATAATAAATTGTTGTTTGAGATGACCTCGAAGTATGGCACGCCGTATTTCTCCAATTACGTCAACAGCGACATGCAGCCCAGCGACGTCCGCAGCATGTGCTGCCGGCTGCGGCTGGATCTGCGCGAACTGCGGCGGAAGTCCGGCGGCTTTTTCGGCAGCGGCGAAAGCACCGGTTCGGTTGGCGTCGTGACGATCAACCTGCCGCGGATCGCTTACCTGGCCAAGGACAAAGATGATTTTTATGCCCGGCTGGATCGTTTAATGGATATTTCCGCGCGGTCGCTGAAGGTCAAGCGTCAGATCATCACCAAGCTGCTCAATGAAGGGCTTTATCCTTATACCAAGCGCTATCTTGGATCGTTTGATAACCATTTCTCAACGATCGGACTGATCGGCATGAACGAGGTCGGACTGAACGCGGCCTGGCTGCGCGCCGATCTGACGCATAAGGAAACGCAGGAATTCGCCAGGGAAGTGCTGAACCACATGCGCGAACGGTTAGTCGTGTACCAGGAAGAATACGGCGATCTGTATAACCTGGAAGCCACGCCGGCGGAATCGACGACCTATCGCCTGGCCAAGCATGACAAGCAGCTGTATCCCGACATCATCACCGCGACGGAGGACGGCAACACGCCGTATTACACCAACAGCTCGCATTTGCCAGTTGGTTATACCGAGGATATCTTTGAGGCGCTGGACGTTCAGGACGAGCTGCAGACGCTGTATACTTCCGGTACCGTCTTCCATGCTTTCTTAGGCGAAAAGCTGCCGGACTGGAAAGCCGCCGCTTCCCTCGTCCGCAAGATTTCCCAGAATTATAAACTGCCTTATTATACATTGTCTCCGACATATTCGATCTGCAAAGACCACGGTTATATCGCGGGAGAGCAGTATGTCTGCCCGATCTGCGGCCGTACAACTGAGGTTTACAGCCGGATCACGGGTTACTACCGGCCGGTTCAGAACTGGAATGCCGGCAAGACGCAGGAATACAAGGAACGTAAGGTCTATGATATCGGTCATTCCGTCCTGAAAGGCCGTCAGGCGCTGAAAGAAGCCCCGGTCCAGCCGGAAAGCCGCGAGGAAAAGAGTGTGCCGTCCTCTTCCGCGGAAGGCCGTGTCCTGTTGTTTACGACGAAGACCTGCCCGAATTGCAAGATGGCCGGCCGGCTGCTGGAGAAAGCCGGGATCGCCTATGAGCTGATCGACGCCCAGGAACAGGCGCAGCTCAGCGAACGCTTCTCGATTATGCAAGCGCCGACGCTGGTCGTCGTAGATCAGAATTCCAACTGCGTCTACAAGACGAATAACGTCCAGGAATATATCACGCGGCAGCGCTGAGGAACAATCCCATTTTCCAATGTCAGGAGGATGGGATTTTTTATTCTGAAAATTGAGTCAATCTATGAATAATACTGGCATTCATGAAAGCGCTTCGTTATAATGAAAGCAGACAGAACGGAGATTGAAAAGAAAGCGAGGAACAGGAAGATGGAAGAAAAGTTGGAAGCGCAGCTGCGCGAATTGGCCGGGATGATCGACCATACGATACTCAAGCCGGACGCGACAAAACAGAAAGTGCTGGAGGTTTGCCAGGAGTGCCGGGATTATCATTTCAAGATGATCGCGATCAACTCCTGTCAGGTGACGTTGTGCCACCATGCCTTAAAGGGCAGCGGCGTGCATGTCGGAGCGGCGATCAGCTTTCCGCTGGGCCAAACTGAACTGAACGTCAAGCTGCTGGAAACGGAGCATGCCATCCGCCAGGGCGCAGACGAGATCGATTATGTCGTCAACCTGACGGAGCTGAAAAGCGGCAACTGGGATCTTGTGCGCAAGGAGATGGATCGGATCACGCGGCTGTGTCACCAATATGGCAAGATCTGCAAGGTCATCTTTGAAACATGTTATCTGAGCGAGGAAGAAATCATTCGCCTGGCGCAGATTGCGCGCGAGGTGAAGCCGGACTTCATCAAGACCTCGACGGGTTTCGGTCCGGCTGGAGCGACAGCCAAGGACGTGTTTATCATGAAGCATGAAGCGGGCGAGGACGTCCAGGTCAAGGCGGCCGGGGGCATCCGTTCCTTAGCGGCGCTGCTGGAAATGAAGAAGGCGGGAGCGACACGTTTCGGCACCTCCTCGTCGATCAAGATCATGGAAGAAGCCCGGAAGCTGCTGGAAGAAGGCGGTACGCTGTGAAAACGCTGATCCATAACGCGCATGTGATCGCCGACGGGTTTCGCGAGATTCCCTGCGGCGCGGTGCTGGTCGAGGAGGGAAAGATCGCCGCGTTGATGCCGGAAGCGGATTGGTCTGCGCAGGCGGAGAACGCGGACGAGGTCATCGACGCGGAAGGGTTGATGCTGACGCCGGGCTTGATCGACATTCACATCCACGGGGCGGCCGGGGAAGATCTGATCAGCGGGAAGGCTGAGGCGGCGGAAGCGGTGAGCCGCAACGTCGCGATGGACGGCTGTACGGCGTTCATGGCTTCGCTGACGGTCGTTTCGCATGAACGATTGTTGGAAATTCTGCGCGGCCTGGCATCGGTGGCGGACTTGCCGGGGGCCGCGATGCTGGGCATTCATTCGGAAGGCCCGTATTTAAGCCCGGATTATAAGGCGCTGATGGATGAACGCTACCTGCGCGATCCGTCGTTAAAGGAACTGCGGGACATGGTTGAAGCGGCGCAGGGACGCTTGAAAGTGATGACCGTCGCGCCAGAGCGGGCGGGCATGGATGGCTTTATTCAGGCCGCGGTGCAGGCGGGAATCACGGTGATGGTCGGCCATACCAACGCGACCAGCGCCGACGTTCACCGCGCCAGTCTCGCCGGGGCTGCCGGCTTCACCCATTTATACAACGCGATGAGCCAGCATCTGCACCGCGATCCCGGCACGGTCACGGGCGCGTTTTTAGAGGAAGGCATGAAGGCGGAGCTGATCGCGGACGGCTTCCATGTCGATCCCGAGGTTGTCCGGATGACGTGGAAACATTTCGGTTCACAGCGGCTGGTGCTGATCACCGACGCGATGCTGGGCAAAGGGATGCCGGACGGCGACTTCGAATTCAGCGGGCTGCATTGCCGCAAGCACGGCCAGCATGTTCAGGTAGTGGAAACCGGCCGGCGCGCGGGATCGGCGATCGGCATGAACGACGCGGTGCGGATGATGGGTGAGATGTGCGGCTGCACGCCGTGCGAGCTGGTTCAGATGGCCTGCGTCAACCCGGCTTCCTTAGCCCAGGTCGGAAATCGTAAAGGCCGTCTGGCAGCCGGTATGGACGCCGATCTGGCGCTGTTTGACAAGCAGTGGCAATGTCGGGGAACCCTGGTGGAAGGGCGTTGGGTTTACCGCCCTTGATCACAGCGGAACAGTCTGGCGAACTCCGTGTCCAAAGAAAGTGCTTCCCTTGGTAAAAAATTAAAATTTCGGGTTTAAGATTGGATATTCTTTCCAGCTTCGGGTATAATACAAACCACTGGAGGCATAAAACTATGAAAAAAGCGATTTATTGTTATAACATCGACGACGTCGATCAGCATATTTTAGAGACGATTACAGCCCCGATGAACATTGAGCTGGGCTTGTTGGACGACGGCATGCTGAAGCTGACGGTCGAGGAAATCCTGCAGCGGCAGCCTGCCAGCAATCAGGACTGCACGCGGTTCGATATTTCGTTTATGCTGATGGATGAGCTGAGCGATGAAGAGATGAAGCAGATTTTAAGCGCGGGCGAACAGGCGCACTGGCACTTTGATCCGATCAAAATGTTCGTGACCGAGCACAATCGTTCGTGGACGCTGGAAACGCTGTTTGGCGAAGTGATGAAGGAACATCACCTGTTTGCCAAAGCCGAGCAGGTCGCCGCGATTCTGCGCCGTGCGGATCAGCTGGATTTGAAAAGCTGGCCGTCTGAGCAGGCGGAACGCCTGAACATCGCGCTGATGAAAGGCTATATGTTGTTAAAGAGCGGCCGGTTTGACGAGGCGCAGCTCGATCAGACGCTGAGCGAACTGACGCAGGCGATGGGGGAGTGAATTTCATTCTCCCTTTTAATTTGACTTAAAAACTCGCAGGCAAGCTACCAATCTTGAATAAATTATGCTAAACTGGGAGAGCAGAGGTGAATAAATATGAAATATAATTTTGATCAAGTGACCGACCGCAGCCATACCGACGCCACGAAATGGTTTGTTGTACAGGAAACGCTGGATATCCCGGATGTGACGCCGCTGTGGATCGCAGATATGGATTTCGCGGTTTCCGATCCAATTCAGGCCGCGCTGAAAAAGCGCATGGAATGTCCGGCTTACGGCTACACGGAACGTGGTCCAATTTACGCGCAGGTCATGGCCGACTGGTTCAACCGCCGCTATCAATACGGCGCGGATCCGGAAATGATGATGATGTCGACCGGCGTCATGTACTCAGTGTCCGCCGCGATCCGGCTGTTCAGCCAGGAAGGCGATAAGATCCTGATTCCGACTCCGGCGTATGAGCCGTTTGTCGACAAGACGCTGTCCAACCGCCGCGTGCCGACGCTGTGTCCGATGCACGAAGAGGATGGGTATTATACGCTGGACTTTGAGGACATGGAGAAGAAAATTGACGAGCAGACGAAGATTTTCATTCTGTGCAATCCGCAGAATCCGACCGGCCGCGTCTATACGAAGAGGGAACTGGAACAGATCGCCGCGTTCTGCGAGAAGCACCAGCTGAAGATCATCGCCGATGAAATCCATGCCGATTTCATCTTTGACGGTCAATTTACGCCGATCATCAATATCAACGACTACACCCGTCAGAACACGATCGCCTGTGTCTCCTGCACGAAGTCGTTCAATCTGGCCGGCTTGAAAATTTCCGGCGTGATCATCAAAAATCCGGAGCTGTTCAAAGCGTTTAAGGCCGAGGCGGTCAACGTCGGCATCGCGAGCATCAACATCTTCGCACTGGAAGCGATGAAAGCGGCGTATCAGTATTCCGAAGACTGGATGGATCAGCTGCTGGAATACATCAAGGCCAACCGGGATTACGCTGATGACTTTTTCCGCACACGGCTGCCGATGATCAAGACGCGCAAACCGGAAGGAACGTATTTCTTCTGGCTCGACATGCGAAATTGCGGCATTGCGTGGGACAAGCTGAACCAGACCTGCATCGAGGAAGGGCATGTCTATCTGTCCGAAGGCAAATTCTTCGGCGAAGACTATCTGGGCTTTGAGCGGCTGAACCTGGCCAGTCCGCGCGCCCAGCTGCAGACGGGTTTGGAAAAGTTGGAAAAAATGGTGCTGGCGCATCAGAAATAACAACCTTACAACGAAAGCGGTGAACGCCGCTTTTTTTTGTTTCTTTCATATAAAGCGTGTCTGCGGGCACTGTATGGAATAAACAATAAAGAGCACTGTGCGGCGCGATGCCAAAGCAGGGGCTGAGCTGGTGATGGCGAAAAAGGCAGGCGCTGCGGTGGATTTGCGATCCGAAGGTTTCCACGCACTTTTTTCCTTTTCAATCAGGAAAAACATTGCCTCGAAAAGCAAAAGCGTTATGATAAAATGGAATTGTCATCCAAAGGATATGCAGTCAGAGTCTCCTCCCTTTCTCTGAGGGCATATCTTTTTTTGCGTCTGTTTCCATCGTGCTTGGCGGAATGGGAGAGTTTTTCAGCCCCTGTCAAAAATGTGTTGGTTCGGTTCATCTGCGCTTGTTTAAATAGCGTGTTTTTCGCCCATACTGCTAAAAAAGAAGGGCGGGATCACACATGAAAAATAAACTGACGCCGCGGCAGGCCGCCATGGAAGCGTATTTGTCGGCGCTGCGTTTGCGGGATTTGGAGACCTGCCGCCACAGTCTGCGCGTCAGCCGGCTGGCTTACGAAATGGCGCAGGAACTGGCGTGGTCCGAGGATCGCTGCCGCAAGCTGAAAGAAGGAGCGCTGCTGCACGACTTGGGCAAGCTGGCAACGCCCGACGCCGTGCTGTTAAAACCAGATCGTTTAGACCAGGGGGAATGGCGGCAGATGCAAAAACATCCCGCTGAAGGCGCGCGTCTGATCAGCGTAACGCTGCTGAACGATCTGACGCCGATCATCCTGCAGCATCATGAACGTTGGGACGGCGGGGGATATCCTTATGGATTAAAAGCTTCTGAGATCTGTGAGGAAGCCCGCGTGCTGGCGCTGGCCGACGCGTATGACGCGATGATTTGCCGCCGCCGCTATCATGACCCGCTGCCGCAGCGGGAGGTTCTGCGCCGGATTGAAGAGGGCCGGGGAACGCAATTTGATCCGGAGCTGACCGATTCCTTTTTGTCGCTGCATCGGCTTCTGCGCTGATCTTTTGAAAAGTAAATGAATAAAAATGAAAGTCGGCTGATTCAGTTTGACATCGCTTTCATCCCATTGTAAACTGAGGATCAGAAGGAGAATATCGAATGGAAAAATTTGAACTGAACGACTTTAGAAAACTTCGCGAGTTGAGCGACGTAACTTTCTCCCCCGACGGCCGGCACATTGCCGTCGTCGTCAAAGCCTGCAACGAGCAGGACGGGTATGATTTTACGATCTGGGCGCGCCCTGAGGATGGGGAATTCCGCCAGCTGACCAGCTTCGGCAAGGAAAGCAGCTATCTGTGGGACGATGCGAAAACAATGATGTTTTTATCGCTGCGCGATCCGGCGGATCAAAAGCGCGCTGAGGCCGGCGAGGAATTGACCGGCGTTTACCGCCTGAGCCTGGAGGGCGGCGAGGCGATCAAGGCGTTTACGCTGCCGATACAGGCGGGAAAGCTGGAAAAGCTGAAGAATGGCCTGTATCTGGTCACGGCCCGCTGCGATGCGAACGTGCCGGATTATTATAAGATGAACGCCGAGGAGCGCAAGCAGGTTGCCGAGGATAAGAAAAAGAACGCCGAGTTTCACGTATTGGATGAAACTCCGTTCTGGTCTAACGGCACGCCGGGCTTTACGAGCAAAATGCGCACGCGCTTATTTGTTTACGACGAGAAAAAAGCCGAGCTGACCCCATGCAGCGAACCGCTGTTTCAGGTCGAAGCCAGCGCTGTCGTGGGCCGGAAGATCTATTATTCCGGCTGCGCGTACACATTGCGCACCAAGCTGCAGAAGGACGTCTGGTGTTACGATCTGGATACCGGTGAAAACCGGCAGGTCTACGTCAACGAAGGCTTCGGCAACCGCAGTCAGAACGTTGCGACCGACGGCACAAGGGTGCTGTTCTGCGCTGCCAAGGGCGAAACCTGGGGACAAAACGAGCATCCGAATTTCTACGAACTCGATCCGGCATCAGGAACGCTGACGCTGTTGGCGGAAGCGGATCTGTCCTACTATCTTGCCAAACCCAAAGAAGGCGCGCTGTGGATCAACGGCAGCGACCGGATTTCGAATAATCTGTTCTGCTTCGGCGGGGACAATGAGTTGAAAAAGATGTCCGACTGGAGCGGCGATATCGGCAGCTTCGATATCTTTGGCGATCAGGCTGTCATCGCCGGCAAGCAGGGAACCGATTTTGACGAGGTCTGGACGATTGATCTGAAAACGCAGAAAGCCTGCTGCCTCAGCGACTTCAACCGTTCATTCTTACAGACCAGACAGGTCAGCAAATGCGAACCGCTGACGATTGCCAGTCACGATTGGGACGTCGACGGTTGGGTCATGAAGCCGGCCGACTTTGATCCGGAAAAGACCTATCCGGCGATTCTGACGATCCATGGCGGGCCGAAGGGCGCCTATCACGGCACGTTTGGGGTCGATATGCAGACCTGGGCTTCCGCCGGTTACTTCGTCTTCTTCTGCAATCCGATCGGCTCTGACGGCCGCGGCAACAAGTTTGCGGAAATCCGGGAAAAACACGGCACCGTCGATTATGAAGACATCATGAACTTCACTGACGAAGTGCTCAAGCGCTATCCGCAAATCGACCCGCAGCGGATGGGCGTCACCGGCATTTCCTATGGCGGCTACATGACCAACTGGATCATCGGCCATACCGACCGGTTTAAGGCGGCCTCCAGCCAGTGCTCGGTTGTCAACTGGGTTTCGATGTACGGCGTGTCCGACATCAGTATGGAATTCGTTCCGGATCAGATGGGCGGCTCGATCTTTGAGAAAACGCAGACGTATTGGGACCGCTCGCCGCTGAAATACGCGTGCAACGCGGTGACGCCGACGCTGTTTATCCAGCCGCTGGCGGATTTCCGCTGCCATCTTTCCGACGGCCTGCAGATGATCACGGCACTGATGGACAAGGGTGTGGAGACCCGTGTCGTCTGCTTTGACGGCGATCATCATGGACTGAATCATTTCGGCAAGCCGTCGCACCGCGAACGCTCCTATTCTGAAACGCTCAACTGGATGGACAGCCATCTGAAATAAGCAGCACACCGGCCGCACACGTCAAACTGTGCGGCTTTTTCGCGTCAGAAATAAAAATTTTGAACTTTTTTAACCTTTTTGGCAGGCATTTTGGAATTTTCCGCAATATTAATAATGGAGATATGAATTCCAAAGAAAGGTAGGGATTAAACATGCACGAAAAAAACACGGTGGAAAAGGATTGGACGATCAAGCTGCTCAAGGAGGTCATGCGTCAGACCGGCATGGATGAAGACGAGCTGTGCCGCAAAGCCCGGCAATCACCCGGCTGGATGGGCCGGCTGAAACGGAAGGAGGAGGAAGCGACGCTGCAGGATTGTTTCGCTCTGGCGAGCGCTCTGGACCTGTCTTTACATGAATTTTTTATCCGATTTGATGAAGATGAACGGAATAAAACTTGTCAAATGATGAAATAGTATTTATTTCCGCAAGCTTAAAGGATTAAAAAACGATCGAAACTTCCAGAAAAAGAATACGAGGTTTGAAAAACGACTTTTTAATCTGATCTGACAGGCTGAAAAAGTGACGGCTGTCACTTTTTTAGTCTTTTCTCGCTGTAAAAACAAAACAATTACCGTAATTTGTTATTTTCATTCTCAGGGGTTGCTGATATAATTTATCTGGCGTTAATTATAATTAAAGGAGTAATGGAATGGGAGCTAAAATCACAGATTACAAATCGCTGATTGAGAACCTGAAAACCGAGGCGGCTCAGACCGGCGATTCTTATTTGGAATGCTCGGCGAAAGAACTAATGGGCAAGCTGAATGAAGGCAATGCGACGCTGATTACCTGCTGCAGCGCGATGCGCCAGTGCATGCTCAGCGGCGACGAAATGATCGTTGCGCCAACCGGCAAGAAGAACGTCAGCACCAAGATGAAGATTCGTTATTACCTGAATGATCTGGACAGCCGCGAAAGCGCGTATATTCCGAAAAAACGCGGCCGCAAAGCCGGATCCACATTGAAGAAAACTCCAGGTCTCAAGCGTAACCCGAAGACGGGCAAGCTGGAAGCAAAATTTAACAAGGCCTATATGACCCTGTCCCTGCAGAACTGGCTGGATAAGAAAAAGCTGACTTATAAAGAATTGGAAGATGCGTACCTCGTCGATACTCCGGAAGGAAAATGGCTGATCGAGGTCGATTATGAAAAGCGCGGCAAAAAGCAGACGTTTAATTCGAAAATGTACTCGCTGATCAAAAGGATGGATCCGGCGATCGCCAAATATTCGATCCTGATGGAGTCTAAGATTTCCTCCAAGCAGGAATGGAAACAGTTGAGCGATTATATGAAAAGCCGCCTGGGCATTTCGTTGATTTTTGTGAATCATCAGGGAAAAGTGAAAGAATATCGCTAACCATAACGACAATCCATCGACGGGGAAATCCATCTCCGTCTTTTTTATAAATCCGGCTGCGGATAAAGGAGGAAGTTCGATGCGTTTAGTCACAATGAAATTCAGCGCTTCTCAAACTACGGCAAGGGTCGTTGATCAGCTGTGCGCCGGGTTAAGACTGCCGCGGAAAGATCTGAATCTGAACGAGGGCGTCAGTCTGGGGCCGCAGGATTGCCTGATTGCGGCATTTCCGGTATTCAGCGGAAGGCTGCCGGCGTTTTTCCAAGCCTGGATGAATCAGATTCAGGGACGAAACACGCCTGCGGTTGCGGTCGTCGTTTACGGCAACCGAGCGTATGAGGACGCGCTATTGGAACTGAGCGATGCTCTGAGTGCCGCCGGGTTCACCGTGGTCGGCGCCGCTGCGGTCGTCGCACAGCATTCGATTTTTCCGACGGTCGCAAATGGCCGTCCGGATGCCGCTGATTTCGCTGGAATTGCCCACTTTGCCCGAGCTTTGCTTGAAAAGGGGCTGGATGCCGCGCACCCGATGATTTCCTCGATTCCCGGTCAGCGCCCTTACCGGAAAATTACGGCGCTGCCGCTGAAGCCCCAGACGAATTCTCGTTGTCTTCGCTGCGGTCGTTGCGCTGTGGTCTGTCCGGTTCAGGCCATTGACCCGGCCCAACCGCACATCACGGATAAGGCGCGCTGCGTGTCCTGTACAGCCTGCATCCATGTCTGTCCTGCCGGTGCACGTCAGTTTCCGCCGGTGCTCTATTACCCAGCGCAGCTTGTTTTCCGGCAGAAGATGAAACAACGTCGTCAGCCGGAGTGGTTCCTGTAAGCACGCTTTTAAATGGAGGATGTAGAACCTTGGGGATACGCTGAAGAGGCGGAACATCCGCTTACCGGTTTCCTGGAGATGGAAGAAAGGGAAACCTGAAAATGTAAAATTCTTGCAAAAAATAAATGAAAGTATTGCTTTCAATTTGAAAGTCATGTAAACTAAGAAGCAGGGAGTGATATTCCATGTTAAAAATCAAATTGAACCACTCTTATTATTATTATTGATAGACCAATGTAACCCAAGATTCCTTGGAATTTTCGCGTTATATTGGTTCAAGAAAACATCAAAGCGGATTTGATGTTTTTTATTTTTTAACGGAAAAGAGGAGAAAACGTATGATTTTAACCGTAAAAAAAGATTGTGATCGCAATGAACTGCAGCGGCTGATGAATCAGCTGGAGAAAAAGGGGCTGGAACTCAATTTCAGCGAAGGCGCCAACTATATCGTTCTGGGATTGGTCGGCGATACAACCGCGCTGGACGTCGACTGGCTGAAAAGCTTCACCTGCGTCAAGGAGGTAACCCGCGTTCAGGCTCCTTATAAAAAAGCCAACCGGCTGTTCCATCCGGAAGATTCCGTGATCGACGTCAGCGGCGTCAAGGTCGGCGGTCATGAAAAGATCGCCGTGATCGGCGGCCCCTGCTCAGTCGAGGG
>NZ_JADNEM010000016.1:0-98396 GCF_015552275.1 Holdemania sp. 1001302B_160321_E10
TATTGATGTTTTTTGAGATTTTGAGATTTTTCAAATTCACGCAAAAAACTCTTGTTTTTTATTATCTAATTTCTTTTTCTTGTCAAGGTCTTTACAAATTCATTTGTGAAGGTTATGATAAAGGCGATAAAACTTCAGGGCAGGGTGCAATTCCCGACCGGCGGTAAACCCCGCGAGCCGATTCTCGGCCGAACTGGTGGAATTCCAGTGGCGACAGTAAAGTCTGGATGAAAGAATGTTTTTTTCTTTTTCATAGAGCTACCCCGAAGGTTTTGTTGAAACCTTTTTTTGTCGCCAGGACAGGAAAAGTCAGCGTTGTCAGAAGTGGAGGAAAAAAGATGACAAACAGAAAATTTTTCAACATTAAAACCATGGCCAAAGTCAGCATCTTAGCGGCGATCGCGTTTATCCTGATGGAATTTGATTTTCCGATTCCCTTTATCGCTCCGCCGTTTTACAAACTGGATTTCAGTGAGGTCGCAGTCCTGATCGGCGGTTTTGCGATGGGACCGCTGGCCGGCGTTGCGATCGAAGCGATGAAGGTCTTTCTAAGCTGTCTGTTTTTTGGTTCCGGTACGGCGTATGTCGGGGAGCTGGCCAACTTTGTAATGGGCTGCGCATTTATCCTGCCGGCCGCCTGGCTTTATCGGCGGCATAAGAATCTGAAAAGCGCGCTGATCGGCATGATTCTGGGCACGGTGAGCCTGATGTTGGTCGGCGGTTTGACAAATTATTTCGTGATGCTTCCGGCGTATTCGTTCTTCTTCAATATGCCGCTGGAAGCGATTATTTCGATGGGCGCCAAGGTTGTTCCGTTTGTCGATAACGCGTTCACGCTCGTATTGTTCTGCACGACACCGTTCAATTTAATTAAAGGAATTGTGACGTCGTTGATGGTGTTCCTGTTATATAAGCACATTTCGCCGATTCTGCACCGCTGAAGAAAATCGGCCGCGAAATAGGACGGAATAAAAAAGAAGCTTCTGGGCTGGGATTTTGATATTCGGGTTGCGATCTGCTTTGGCAAATCAGCGCTCAGAATCAATCGCCAGCTTTTTTAATTCTTGATTGATCCTCGCTTTCATCGGCGGCAGGATGAAGAAAATTGGAAAATGATCGTGGACATGATTCCAAGTGAGGCCGCAGGAATAAAAGCTGACCAGCCGCTTTTACAAAAGAATCCGGGCAAACCGTCAGTTTTCTTCGCAACTGGAGTCAATTTTTGATATAATGAAAAAGATTAGGAGGCACTGTGTATGCAGAATATGTCGCGTAAGGCTAAATATGAAAAACTGAGGCAGGAATTGCAGAACGATGCGGAATCGCAGATCAGCACGAAGGGGATCTCCGCCTATGCCGAACGGCTAAGCCGTTTGGATACGACTGCAACGGAACAGCTGGAAGTTAAAGAAGAAGAAAACCACGATCCGATCCATCTGCGCCGCGAAGCTTATTTTGCGGATGAAACGCAGAAAGAGAAGGCGAGTCCGGCAGCCTCTTCTTTTAATAATGAATATCTTGACGAGTACATCAGCGAAGTAAAGGAGTACAACAAGCAGCGCGGTTTGTTAGCCAGTGAGGACACGCAGGTCAACATTTTGAAGCAGCTGCGCGAACAGAGCTCAATCCGGCCGTTTGAGGAAAAAATGGTCAGCACGAGCAAGGATAACCTGTTGGATGACATGGATATCCCGTCGTTTGTGCTGCCGGAGGACGACACGCTGCGCAACACGATCTCAATGGAGGTCAAGCAGCTGCTTGATCAGAGCGGCAACAGCGGCG
Source organism: Holdemania sp. 1001302B_160321_E10 (assembly GCF_015552275.1). Classification (NCBI taxonomy): domain Bacteria; kingdom Bacillati; phylum Bacillota; class Erysipelotrichia; order Erysipelotrichales; family Erysipelotrichaceae; genus Holdemania; species Holdemania sp. 1001302B_160321_E10. The sequence continues at coordinate 1,783 of NZ_JADNEM010000016.1, forward strand.
AAATGTTAAAGACGCTGGAACCGGCGCCAACCCCGGAAATCAAGAAATCACGCCGGATGAAACCGCCGGTTGAAGAAGAAACCACGGACATCCAGCCGGTCCTTGCCGAGGACGAAGACGATGAGGAAGAGGATGACGAATGGGACGACGAGGACGAAGAAGAAACGAAAAAACCGCGTTGGAAACTGTTCGGCCGGCATCGGGATGAGGATGACGACGAGGAAGAAGAGGAAGATCAGGACGAGGAAGACGAGGATTGGGAAGAGGACGAGACCCAGCCGCATCGCTTCTTCGGCAAACTGCGCTCCCACATGCAGGAAGAAAAAGAACTGCGTGAAAAGCTGATGAGCGAGACGGTACAGTTGCGGGCGCAGATGGACGACTATGAAGATGAGCTGAACGATATGAACGATTCCGTATCCTATACGAATCGTCTGTTAAACTTCATTCTGGTCCTGCTGATCCTGGCGCTGTTAGTGGTACTGGGGATCGTCGTGTACTGGATCCTGCTTCAGAAAGGAATTATTTAATGAAATTGAACATTGCGATTGATGGGCCCAGCGCCGCGGGGAAAAGTACGATTGCCCGGCGGCTGGCTCACGAATGTGGCTATATCCATTTAGATACCGGGGCGATGTACCGCTGTATCGCCTACAAAGCGCTGAACGAAAAGCTGGCGCTGGATGATGAAGTTGCGCTGGGCGCGATGATCGACCGGACTGAAATTTGTCTGACTCCGCAGGGACAGGTGTTCCTGGACGGTGTGGAGATGCAGGATGAAATCCGATCCAACGCCGTGTCGATGGCGGCGTCCCGGGTTTCTTCACTAAAAACAGTGCGTCAGAAACTGGTCGAGCGGCAGCAGAAAATGGCGGCGGACAAAGGCGTCGTCATGGATGGCCGGGATATCGGAACGGTTGTTTTGCCGGAGGCGGAAGTGAAGATCTTTCTGACCGCTTCGCCCCAGGCCCGTGCGAAACGGCGGTTTCTGGAGAATCAGCAGAAGGGAATCTGTTCAGACTATGATCAGCTCGTCGCGGAAATCGCACAGCGCGACCGGCAGGACATGGAGCGGATCCATTCGCCGCTGCGGCAGGCGGAGGACGCCGTCTGCGTCGATACCTCGGACATGACGATCGAGGAGGTCGTTGCGGCGATCAAGCAGCTGGCTGCTGAAAAGAGTAAGGAGGGAAACCATGATTAAAGGTGTGGTTGCCATCGTTGGCCGTCCGAATGTCGGAAAGTCAACGATTTTTAATCGGATCCTGGGCGAACGGGTTTCCATCGTCGAGGATACCCCGGGCGTGACCCGGGACCGGATTTACGGAAAAGGAACGTGGCTGACTCAGGATTTCCGCGTCATTGACACAGGCGGAATTCAGCTGGAAAATCAGCCGTTTCAGGAAGAAATTAAAGCCCAGGTCGAAATTGCGATCGAGGAAGCCGACGTCATTTTGTTTGTCGTCAACGGCCGCGACGGCGTGACCGGCGACGACGAGTTCATTGCGCGGATGCTGCGGCGCAGCGGCAAACCGGTCGTTCTGGCCGTCAATAAGATTGACGACGCGACGCTGCAGGGAAATATTTATGAGTTCTATGCGCTGGGGCTTTCGGAACCGATCGCGGTCAGCGGATCGCACGGCATCGGCATCGGCGACGTCATGGACGCCTTGGTCGGGGCATTTCCTGAAAAGCAGCAGCCGGAGCTGGAAGGCATCCGCTTCGCGGTCATCGGCCGGCCGAATGTCGGCAAGTCCAGTCTGGTCAACGCGCTGTTAAAAGAAGAACGCGTAATTGTTTCCGATATTGAAGGCACGACCCGCGACGCGGTGGATACTCCGTTTGAACATGACGGCAAGCATTACGTCGTCGTCGATACGGCCGGGATCCGCAAGCGCGGCAAGGTCTATGAAAATATTGAAAAATACTCGGTGCTGCGCGCGATGAGCGCGATTGAACGCTGTGACGTCGTGCTGTTTGTGATCGACGGGGAAAGCGGGATCCGCGAACAGGACAAGCATGTCGCCGGGTATGCGCATGAAGCCGGCAAACCGATCATTATCGTATACAACAAGTGGGATGCCGTGGAAAAAGATGAGAAGACGATGAACCGGGTGACGGAACAAATCCGCACGCAGTTTGTGTATCTGAGCTACGCGCCGATTCTGTTCGTCTCGGCCAAAACCCATCAGCGCGTCAATACGCTGCTGCCGATGATCGAAGACGTCTATCACTATTCCCAATTAAGAATCGCGACCAACGTGCTCAACGAAGTCGTGATGGACGCTCAGCTGACAACTCCGGCGCCGACGCATAACGGTCAGCGCTTAAAGATTTTGTATGCTTCGCAGGTAGCGGTCGCGCCGCCGACGTTTGTTTTGTTCGTCAACGATCCGCAGCTGCTGCACTTTTCCTACCGCCGTTATATTGAGAACCGTCTGCGGGAAGCGTTTGGTTTTGACGGATCGCCGATCCGGATCATCGCCCGCAGTAAGGACTAAAGGAGGCGCAATATGAAAATTTGCGTATTGGGCAGCGGAAGCTGGGGCACGGCGCTGGCGCAGGTGCTGGCGGACAATCATCATGAGGTCGTCATCTGGGGCAAGAGCCCTGAGGAAATTGCCGACCTGAAGCTCCATCGCAACACGAAATACTTTCCGGAGGTACTGGTCAATCCGGCCATCGAAGCGACGCTGGAGTTCGATACGGTCAAAACCGCCGATATCCTGCTTTTCGCGGTGCCGACCGGCGCGGTGGAGGAAGTCAGCCGCCGGGCTGCGGCGGCGCTGGATCATCCGGTGATTGTGATCAACGTCGCCAAGGGATTCCATCCGACGACCCATCAGCGGCTCAGCGAAGTGATCAAGGAATGCTTCACGCCGGAAACACTGACGGACGTCGTTTCTCTGATCGGCCCTTCACACGCCGAAGAGGTCATTCTCCGCAAGCTGACCTCGGTCAATGCGGTCTGTGAAAACGAAGCGTCAGCCAGAAAGATTCAGGAGCTGTTCTCCAACGATTATTTCCGCGTTTACCGCGGAACCGACGTGATCGGTTCGGAAACCGGCGTGGCGATCAAAAACATCATGGCGATTGCCAGCGGCATCATTACCGGACTGGGCGAAGGCGACAACGCCCGGGCGGCGCTGATGACCCGCGGTCTGGCAGAAATGTCCCGCTACGGCATCGCGCAGGGCGGACGGGCCGAAACTTATCTGGGATTAACCGGGGTCGGCGATCTGATCGTCACCTGCACCTCTCCGCATTCCCGCAACTTCCAGGCCGGCATGCAGATCGGCCGTCAGGACAGCGCGGAGATTTTCTGGAAAACCAATAAGAAGACGGTCGAGGGCGTAAAAGCGGCCAAGGTCATCTATGAAGAATCAATTAAGAAGCACATCAGCATGCCGATCACCGAACAGGTTTACCGCGTGCTGTACGAAGGCGAAAAGCCGTCCCAGGCGATCAAGCTGTTGATGGCCCGGGAGCTGAAATCAGAATAAAAGCCCGTCGCGGGGCTTTTTCTGATGGAACAATCGGAAAGGAGGAACCGGTGCCAATGATTCTGGACGAAACGAATCTGAGTACCTATTTTGACGAGCGGACGTGGAATCTGGCGCGGCGTTATCATCAGGAACGCTCGATCATCCAGTCGCTGTCGGCCGTTGAATATAAAACGCTGCAGCTGATCGAGGTCGAAGCCGTCGTCTATCCGTATCTGCAGCATGTCAAGCTGTCGCTGCATTCTGTGACCGGCGAGCTGCTTCATTTTTCCTGTGAATGCCCGTACTGTGTCCACGATGAAAAAGCCTGCGCCCACATCGGCGCGGTTTTGATGTTTTTGAAAGAACGGACGATCGACCATTTTCCTTTTTATTACCGGGAGAACGCCGCCGACTATATCCAGCAGATGCGTCGCCGGCAGATGTTTTCGCAAAGCGAGCAGCTGATCGAGGCGTATGTCAATTCCGCGGTGCTGGACGACCCGGTGATGCTGCAGAACGATCCGGTCGAATTGCAGCCGGAGGTCATGTTTTCCAATTCCGAGCTGCTGGTCAGTTTCCGGATCGGCCGCAAGAAAAAATACATTTTGAAAAATCTCGGCGAATTTATGACGCGGATGAACGAGGCGGCGATTGTCAGCTATGGCAAGGAACTGCAGTTTCTGCATGTTCCGGAGTCGTTCGACGAAGTCTCGCAGAAAATTCTGCGCTTTATCCGCCGCAACTATTCATCCCAGACCAATTTTGATACCGGAGCGCGCTATGTCAAGCTGAGCGGCGGCAGCGTCGATGATTTTTATGAGCTGTTTTGGAATCATCCGGTGATGATGGCGGATGGCCGGCCGATGGTGATGATTGAGGAAAATCCGCAGTTTACGCTTCAGGTCGAAGGGCAGGGACAGGACTACCAGCTTGCGGTCACGCCGCACGAATACCGCTATCTGTCCAGCAATGAGGCCGATTATGTCTATGTCGGCGGCACGCTGATCCGGCTGCTTCCGCGGTACCGGATCCTGTGCGGACCCTTATTAAAACGGCTGCAGCAGGGCGGCAAGCTGCTCGTCAGTCACGAACAGATCAAGAATTTCTATTACAACGTCCTGCAGCCGGTCAGCGAGCTGATTCCGGTGCTGGGTATGGACGAGCTGCCGGTCCGGCTGGATCCGCTGGTCACGCGGGTGTATATCGACGAGCCGGCGCCGCACACGATCATGATTACGATCCGCTTCTGTTACGGCCCCAACGAATACATCGGCTTCGATACGCTGACCAACCGCGATAACCGCAACCTGCGCAAGGAACAGAAAGTGCGCGCGATCATCCGGCAGTATGTGACGCGGATTGACACGCTGACCCAGATCGCCTGGATTGAGAAAAACGAAACCAAGGAATTCAGCTTCCTGGCGGAAGGGGTAGGCAAGCTGATGGATCTGGCGGAGGTCTATATCTGCGAATCGCTGAAAAATGTTCAGATCCGTTCGCGGGCTTCGTTCTCCGTCGGCGTAAGGCTGACCTCCGGCCTGCTGGAGCTGCAGCTTGACAGTCCGCAGCTGACGCCGCAGGAACTGGAAGAAATTTTCCGCGGCTATCAGCAGAAGAAAAAATATGTGCGATTGAAAAATGGCGACTACTTCGCAATTGGCGAGGGCGAAACCGAAGAAATGCTGGCGATGCTGGACGCGCTGCAGGTTGATCCGAAGCAGCTGGGCGCCGGGCCGGTGACGCTGGAAAACTATCGGGCGCTGGCGCTGAACGAACGGCTGATGAGTACGCCGGAGATCAAGGTCGAGCGGAATCAGGAGTTCAAAACGATGATCCGCGACTTTAAGAATATTGAGGAAAGCAAATTCGACGTGCCGCACTCGATGCGCAAGATTCTGCGCACCTATCAAAAGGAAGGCTTCCGCTGGCTGAAAACGATCGCCCACTATGGCTTCGGCGGGATTCTGGCCGACGATATGGGCATCGGCAAGACTTTGCAGATGATCGCCGTGCTGGAGGATGCGCGGCTGCAGGGGGAAGGCGGCTGCAGTCTGGTCGTCACCCCGGCTTCGCTGATCCTCAACTGGCAGGCGGAAATCCACCGCTTCGCGCCGCAGCTGAAATGCGGCTGCGTGCACGGCACGCTGAAAGAACGTCAGAATACGCTGGCTTCCGCAAATGATTTTGACATCCTCATCACGTCTTACGACTACGTCAAGCGTGACGAGGCGTTGTACCAGCCGCTGGCGTTTCAGTATCTGGTGCTCGATGAGGCGCAGGCGATCAAGAATCAGCGGACCAAGAGTGCCCAGGCCGTCAAGCAGATCCAGGCCCGCCACCGCTTTGCCTTAACTGGTACGCCGATTGAGAATTCATTAGCCGAGCTGTGGTCGATCTTCGATTTCTTAATGCCGGGCTATTTGTTCAGCTACGCGCAGTTTAAGGAAAATTACGAGCTGCCGATCGTGCGGTATGACGACGAAGAACGGCTGACGTTATTAAAGAAGCTGGTATCGCCGTTTATTCTGCGGCGCGTGAAACAGGACGTCTTGAAGGAACTGCCGGAAAAGACGGAAAGCGTGCTGCAGATCGAATTCAGCGAAGCGGAAAAGAAGCTCTACCAGGCGTCGCTGCAGCAGATCCAGACGCAGCTGACGCAGACGCTGGATCAGCAAACCAACGCCGGCAGCTCCAAGATCATGATTTTGGCGATGCTGACGCGGCTGCGGCAGATCTGCTGCGACCCGGGGCTGGTATTTGATGGTTACGGGGGCGAGCGGAGCAAGCTGACTGCCTGCATGGAGCTGATTGAAAATGCGGTGGAGTCGGGCAAGAAGATTCTGGTCTTCTCCCAGTTTACGACAATTCTGGACAAGCTGCGGGATGAATGCGAGAAGCGCAGGATCGGAACCTATCTGCTGACCGGCGCAACGCCGAAGCAGCAGCGTTTTGATTTAATGGAAAGCTTCAACCGTGATAAGACGCCGGTCTTTCTGATCTCGCTGAAAGCCGGCGGCACAGGATTGAACCTGACCGGCGCGGAGATCGTCATTCATTACGATCCATGGTGGAATCTGTCGGCGGAGAATCAGGCGACCGACCGCGCCTACCGGATCGGCCAGACGCGCAACGTCCAGGTTGTCAAGCTGATCGTCGAAGGCACGGTAGAGGAGAAGATCAGCAAGCTTCAGCAGCAGAAGCAGCAGCTGTCGCAATCGGTCATCGAAGGTTCCGACGGCTCGATCGCCGCGATGAGCCGTGAGGAAATTCTCGAGCTGTTTGAGACTGAATTTTAAATGATACGGCTTTCATTCAAGTGATTGTTTGAAATGCCGTTTTTATTTTGCGAAAAAGGGTTGCCAAGGGGAGAATACGCTGTTACAATGGGTTAGATTTTTATATTGATATTCAAACTATCTCAAGGAGGAGACACGATATGACAGTTCGTATTATCACTGATTCCACGGCCGATGTGACCCCGGAGGCAGCCCGGCAGCTCAATATTGGCGTTGTTGCGCTGAAGGTGCTGTTCGGCCATGAAGAATACCGCGACGGCATTGATTTGAACATCGAAGAATTTTATGCCAAGCTGACGGGCAGCGGTCAGTTGCCGACAACCTCCCAGCCCTCGCCGAACGACTTTCTGACGGAATATGAGAAAGCAAAAGCGGCAGGCGAGGAGATCCTCGTTCTGACGTTGTCCAGCCAGTTAAGCGGAACCTGTCAATCGGCGCAGCTGGCGAAGGATTATTGTGAATACGAACCGATTTATATTGTCGACAGTTTATCGGCGACGATCGGCACACAGCTGCTTCTGCGCGAAGCGATCCGGCTGCGCGATGCCGGACAGTCCGCCAGGCAGATCGCGGCGCAGTTAGATCAGCTGAAATCGCGCATCGTCGTTCTGGCCGCTGTGGACACGCTGGAATTTCTGGTAAAAGGCGGACGATTGTCCAAGGCCGCCGGATTTGCGGGTTCGTTGTTGGGCATCCATCCGATGATCACCCTGGAGGAGGGCAAGCTGAGCGTCTTAGGCAAAGCCCGCGGCAAGAAAGCAACACTGCAGCTGTTTTGGCAGCAGATGGAAAAGCTGGGAATGCCGGATCCTCAGGTGGAACCGATCTTTGGTTATACGGGAAACCGGGAAGCGGTCAGTGATCTGATTGCGTTCTTGGAAGAAAAAGCGATCGTCAGTTCGCAGGTGTGCGGCGTGGGCAGCGTAATCGGCACGCATACCGGGCCGGGCGTCAGTGCAATCGCCTATCTGCGTCAGGCAGACTGTTAAGCGTAAGCTTGGCAGTTTTTTTTTTGGTACTTTGACAAACAGGTAAAATTTGCCAAAGTTATTGAATGATAGATTAAATCGCTTTCGAGCGGTATCATGGCAGAGGTGACTCTGATTCATTTGTAGTTAATGTAAGATTTTCGGAAATGAATAACTTGGAGAATCGTATTGTTAAAAAGGACAAATAGTGTTGAAAACAAATGAAAATTGTTAAACAGTGTTGAAGTTCTCTGGTGTTTCAGACAATTTTATTCCAACGCTTATAATGAAGACAGAAGTCAACCTTAGAGAGCTGTGGTGAGTCCATGAAAAAAACGCAGAAAGAAATTCAGAAAATCGTAGAAGATCTAACCTGCCGTCATGGCGTTGACTTTTTAAAAGCGATGTCCACCGGCAATATTGCCAATACTTTAAATATCAGCCGTTCTTTAGCCAGCCAATATTTGAATGAATTGTGTAAACTGGGGCGATGTATCAAAATTAACTCCAGACCCGTTTATTATTTCGATAAAACACAGTTGGAGAAAAAGTATAACGTGACGTTAACCTATAACGAATATTACAATATGCCGGATTTAATTGAAGCGTTAAAGCAGAAGCAGAAAGAGCCGCAGGATTTTTTTAACGCGGTGGGTGAGGATGGTTCGTTAGGCTATTGTATTTCGCAGTTAAAAGCTGCGATGCTTTATCCGCATGGGTTGCCCGTGATCCTCCAGGGTGAAAGAGGAAGCGGAAAAACATTTTTAGCCCGGCTTGCTTTTGAATTCTTAAAAAATCAACATCGCGTCATGGATAAAGCTTGTTTTATCACATATCAATTTAATTCAGAACAAACCTCGGATAAAATGCTGGAAGATCTTTTCGGAATCCACAGCTCTGTTAAAAAACAAACAGGCTTTATCGAAAAATGTCATAACGGTCTTCTTTATCTTTCACAGGCCGATAAAATGAGCCTGGAATGTCAGCAGAGGATCGCTGATTATATCAACACTGGACAGTTTACCCGCATGGGAGATTCAGAACATCCCATCAGCAGTCAAACGCGGGTAATCCTTGGGGTGGATACGCCTTCGTTAGAATGTTTGGGACAGGATTTATTATTAAGCATACCAGTTCATTGCAGCATTCCGCCGTTAACAAAGCGTCCGGCTGAAGAACGGGAACAATTAGTAAGGGTACTTCTGAATCAGGAACAAAAAAGATTAAACTGCGAAATACGACTTTCGCAATCTCTATTTACCTTGTTAGGAAGTAATACGTTGGGGCTGAATATTCATGAGTTGAAAAATTGTATTCGGACGATGTGTGCCAATGCTTTTTTGGAACAGGAGAAGACACAAAGCCTGTGCTTGAAGCGAGTTTATTTGCCGGAACCTTTGTTATCGAAAATTCCTTTGGAATGGAAAGGCTTGAAAGAGGAACTTGTCTTTTTAACGATCAACGAACTGGTTCCTGAGAATGACAGTCATCAGATTTTCGATCTGTTTGATCTGTTGCTGGAAGCGCATCGGGATTACTTTTTTAATCATCATCATTTCAATTCTTTTCTGAAGGACGGGTTGGAGATCATGCGGAAGTATTATGACATGATTGTTTTTGAACAAAAAGAAGAGAATCCGCGGATCAGTTCGATTGAAAATATAATTCAAACGTTGATTGATCAAGCGAAAGACAATGCCAGGCTAACCTTGCCCTTAAACTGCAGTTTTGTTTTAGCAAGAATGATCGATTCTCTTCATCAAATGAAAACCAGCGCTTCCGTTTGGGAGAGCGAACAGAGAGATTCGATCCAGTCTTGTCTGAATTCTTTGAAACAGGAGCTGCCGCAGGCGTTCTCACTTGCCGACGAATTGATTTCCCGGCTATGCGCTACACTGGAAATCAAAACACAACCGCTGAACGTTATCTTTCTTACCTTGAATATCTGTTTTTATAATCAGCAGGAAAAAGGCCGGCAGTTATGCGGAATTATAATCAGTCATGGTTATTCCACGGCGTCCAGTATTGCGGATGCCGCGAATCAGTTATTGCAAAGTCAGGTTTTTGATGCCATTGACATGCCGCTGGATACTGAAGTCGCCGCGATTGAAAAGCAACTGGATCGATTCCTGCAGATGCATTCTTATTATCAGGGAATGTTGGTTCTTGTCGACATGGGTTCGCTGGAAGCGATGGCCCAGCATTTAAATTCAAAGATGGATATTGGAATAATTAACAATATATCGACAGGATTAGCGCTGGACGTCGGCAATCGGATTAAACAGAACGAAGAACTGGAAGCGATTCTCATCGCCGCTTGTCAAAGCCATCAATGCCATTACCGACTGCTGCGGCAAACAGAAAAACCCAAAGCGATTATATTTACAAATGATATCTCAATCCGCGTCAGCGGGAAATTGGCAGAACTGTTCCGCAGCTCTTTGCCCCGTCCGGTCAATATCAAATTTATTGAGGTCGAGTATTCGAGACTGAAGACGACGTTGGAAAATGACGATTTCTTTCAGCAATATCATGTCGTCCTCTTAATTAAACCGTTAGGCTTGAAACTGGATGGCGTGAATTCAGTAACCTTAGAAGATATCGTAGGATTCAGAAACCTGCAGCCCTTATCGGAAGCTTTTCAGGATGAATTAAACGAGGAGGAACTGGATCAATTTCATCAGCAGTTATTAAAGAATTTTTCTTTGCAAAGTCTGATGGAAAATCTCACGATTCTCAATCCTGCACATTTGCTGGATTCAGTTTATGAAGCCGTCAGCGAGCTTCAACGGCAGCGTCATTGCCGGTTTCAAAGCCGGACGCTTGTGGGAATTTACATCCATGTCAGTTTTCTCATTGAGCGGCTGGTGACAAGAACCGCGATTGAGTCCCAGGCGGATTTAACGCGTTTTCAAAAAGAACATCAGGATTTTATTGATCAAGTCCATATCAGTTTCCAACGGATATTGAAAAGCTATAACGTTACCGTTCCGATTGATGAAATATCTTATTTGTATGATTATATCGCGAATGATGAAGCCTTTAATAAAAAAGAGTTGGAAGGAGAGGCAGAATGAAAAGATTGATTTTAGCTTCACATGGCCGGTTAGCCGAAGGCATGGCCGATACGGCCAGAATGATCGTTGGAGATCAAACAGAGCTGATTCCGCTGTCCCTGGTTTCGGGAATGCAGCCGGAACTGCTCAAAACAAAAGTGGAAGGAATGATCAAATCCTGGCCTGGCGAATTAACGGTAATTCTTACCGACCTTTGGGGAGGCAGCGTCAATACCGCCTTGCTTCCTCTCTGTGCGGATGCCCATGTTCATTTGATTGCCGGGATGAATCTGAATTTAGTCTTGCAGCTGTGTTTGAGCGATGTGGAAACCGGCGGCATGGCCATCGAATCCATTCTGAATGAAGCGCAGAAGTCAATGGTCTACGGCAACGCTAAATTAAACGAGATTCCGCAAGAGGAATCCTGGTTTTAAAAAGGAATGAACTGGATATTTTCCAGTGAACTTCAAATGAGAAAGGAGGGAAATGTATGATCAAAATGCTGCGGATTGACGATCGGCTGCTGCATGGACAAGTCGTATTCATGTGGACGAAACAGCTTAACATCAAAGGGATTATCGTGGCCAACGACGAGCTGGTTCAGGATCCAATCCAGAGTCTGGCCATGAAATTAGCGGTGCCAGAACAAATTAAACTGTTGATCAAATCCGTTGAAGAAGCCTCCCGGCTGATTCAGGATCCACGTTCCGCTAAAATGAACATTCTGCTGGTGATGAAAAGTCCGGCCGACGCGGCGAGATTGCTTCGATTACTGCCGGACAAAACCTTGATCGAGCGAATTAATATCGGAAACAGCGGCCGGATTGACAAAGGAAACAAAGAGATGATGACCCGGGAAGTCTATGTTGATGAAACCGATATTGAAGCGATTCAGGAAATTCTGAGCTATGAACTGCCGTTTGATATCCAGATGATTCCAACAAACAACAAAGTCAATGTTAAAGATGCTTTAAGAAGCATCCGGAAGTGAGGAGGAGAAACAATGACACTATTCCAGGCTATTTTGATTGGATTTGTTGCTTTTGGCGGCTTATTAGTAACTGAAAGCGGCTGCGGGCTGATGTTAAACCGGCCGATTGTCTTGGCGCCGATCGTGGGGTTTATTCTCGGTGATTTGTATGAAGGGTTAATTATGGGAGCTGCCTTGGAATTGATTTTCTTAGGCGTTGTTTCAATCGGCGGATCAACGCCTTCGGATTCAACGATGGGCTCCATATTGGGCACAGCGTTTGCGATCAGTATGAATCAGGGCGTGGAAATTGCTTTAGCGCTGGCGGTACCGATCGGGTTATTAATGCAAATGGTGCAGTATTTAGTTTATTTCATCCGTGCTACCCAGATGTCGAAAGTCGAGGTTTATGCTGAACAGGGGCAATTCAATAAGATTACGCGGCTGCATTTTGGAAGCATTCTGATTTTTGCGATTATTTATGGTTTCATCGCCTTTGCTTCCCTGCAATTCGGCGTTGAATTGATGCGGAATCTTGTCGATCAGATTCCTCAGGTTATATTGGATGGGCTGGATGCGGCAAGCATGATGCTTCCGGCTGTCGGGTTTGCGCTGCTGATGAACATGCTTTGGGATAATCGGCTCTGTGTTTTGTTGTTCTTAGGCTTTATTTTAGCGACTTATCTCAATCTGCCGATCATCGCGATCGCCGGTATCGCTTTAACGATCGGCGTTCTGCTGGTGGTTCAGGATATGAGCCATAACCGTAAACAACCGGAGATCAGTTTGCCGCAGGGCCAGGATCAGGCAGAGGAGGAATTCTTTAATGAGTAAATTTGAAATCACTCCGCAGGAGAAGAAGCTAACCCGTCAGTTGTTTTACCGCTCATTTGCTTTGGAATGTTCGTTTAACTTTGAAAAAATGCAGGCTTTGGGATTTGCCTGGGCGATGTTTCCGGCAATCCATGAATTTTGCGGGACTCAGGAGGAACAGGTCGAAGCTTTAAAGAGACATACCGCTTTTTTCAATATTACTCCGCATATCAGCACGTTTTTACTCGGCATGGCGGCGTCCATGGAAAAAGAGGCTGCTGAGAAAAAAACGATGGATCCCGCTGCGATCAATGCGATCAAGGTTTCCTTGATGGGGCCGCTCTCCGGAATCGGCGATTCCTTTTTCTGGGGAACTTTCCGCGTCATCGCGGCGGGCGTGGGCATCTCGCTGGCTCAGCAGGGCAATGTCTTGGGCCCGATTCTGTTCTTAATTCTGTTTAATGTTCCGCATTTAGTGCTGCGCTACTATTGCACGATCTGGGGCTATGTCCTGGGGTCAAAATTCATTCAGACATCCTATGAAAATGGTCTGATTCATCACATGACCAAGCTGGCGACCGTCATCGGTTTGACGACCGTGGGCGCCATGATTGCCACAATGGTGAGCCTTAATGTCGGTTTGACCGTTCAAATTGGCGAAATGGAATTGGTGGTTCAGGAGATTTTCGATCAAATCATGCCGAATTTACTGCCGTTATCATTAACGATGGCCGTCTTCTATGCGATCCGGAAAGGAATTAAGGTGAACACCCTGATCATCGCGATCTTTGTTATCGGATTGTTAGGCACTTTTGTCGGTCTGTTGTAAGGACAATGACTCATGAAATTTGAAAACTATGAAATCTGGACGCCTCAGGGAGCAGTAAGAGGAACGCTGGAAATCAAGGATGGGAAAATTGTTGGCCTTTATCCAGATTTACAGTCAGGCGAAGATCATTTCAAGCGAAATAAGATTTTGCCGGGACTGATTGATATTCATACGCATGGTTATTTGGGTTATTCCGCTCAGTCTGCGGATCCTGAAGAATTGCATGGTTTAGCCAGGGCAATGACCTCAATCGGGGTTACTGGATTTTTTCCGACAGCCGGCGAACATTTTGATAAGGAGTATGAGAATCTTTCTGCTTTGGCAAGCGTTATTGATGAACAGAGGCGGACGGAGATTAAGGATGAGGTGCAGATCTTTGGAATCCATATGGAAGGGCCTTTTCTGAATCCGGCAAAAAAAGGTGGTTTCGCACTGAGTCAATTATGCGAGCCTTCTGTCGATAAACTCCGTTCTTATATTTCTGCAGCCGGCGGGCATCTGAAGTATATGACTATCTCGCCTGAAATGGATCCTGAAGGAAGCTTGATGCGTGAATGTCAGAATCATCATATTCTGTTATCAGGCGGTCATACGACCGCTACCTTTGAAGTCTATAACAAAGGGATTGTTTTAGGCTTATCTACATCAACGCATACGGGGAATGCGATGTCTCCGATTGACCGCCGGGATGGCGGAGCTTTCGGCGCCGCATTGCTTTCAGAGGCTTTGTATAACGAGGTCATCTGCGACTTTGTGCATGTATCGCAGGAAGTGCTGGAAATGATGTTCAGAATTAAAAAAGGAGGAATGGGAAAGTTTATCATGATTTCCGATTCAGAATCCCTGTCCGGACTCCCGCGAGGAAATTACTATGAAAAGGGGCGGCATTATACTGTGACGGAGGAAGGGAAGCTCGTGCTTGACGATGGCGTTTTAGCGGGAAGCGTAACCCATATGCTTCAGGGTGTTCGTAATTGTTATCGAAAGCTCCACAAGTCAATTCCTGAAATTCTGAAAATGACGTCTGAGAATCCGGCGGCATTATTCGGTTTAACGACAAAAGGGAAGCTGCTTCCGGGAATGGACGCCGATTTCATCATTCTGGATGACGAGGACCGTCTGATCCAGACCTATGTGAACGGCATATGCGTATATGATTGTCATCAGGAAGCCACGGTTAATCCGCGGTTCATAGATCAGTTACAATGAGACGCCGCTGTAATCTTGCTTTGGCAGGGGAGTTTCTCGGGATTCATTTTGTTTCATTCTGAAATAGTGAAGCAGTATGACTGCGCCGCTGAAAAAGGATAATGGATAGCTCTGTTGATTATTTTAAAAACTGAAATCAGGCTGAAGATGAAGGCCGATTTCAGTTTTTTAATTTGCGGAGATCATGAACTTATTTAAACTGAGATCGAATTGAAAACTGGTAAATCCGTCATGGAAACCAGTTTTTTTCAAATGTTAAACTCAGGCCGCACAGCGACAGAGCGGGGAGATTCACGTACAATGGAAATGAAAAAGGGCTGAGCTTTCATGGAGATGAGCGTTGTCGTCACCAATCTGGGCTATTCGTCACTGATGAAACGTGTCGCTGACAGTGCCAAAACGATCTGAATTTAGGCAGTCAGTGTTGAAACTTGATGAATGTAAAGACAAATCGGGTGAATATCCTATAATGAAGCCATCAGCCGATCTGAACGAGGTGAATGGGATGAATAAAACAAAAGAGGAAATTCTCATCTGGCTGAAAAACCAGACCCGGATCTACGGTTTGACGCAGCTGGAGCGGATGACGACCCGGAATATCGCCGCGCAGCTGAATCTGTCGCGCACCTTGGCGAGTCAGTATCTCAACGAGCTGTGCAAGGAAAACGCGTGCGTCAAAATCAGCTCCCGTCCGGTTTACTATCTGGCGAGGCAGGAGCTGGAAATAAAATATCAGGTGACGTTGACCGACGAGGAATATTTCAATGTCGCCGATCTGGTTCAGGCACTTTCCCGGAAGCCGTTTCCGGCGCGAAACTTTGAAAACGTAGTCGGGGCCGACGGCTCTCTGGCCGGCTGCATTGCGCAGCTCAAGTCGGCGATGCAATACCCCAGCGGTCTGGCGGTGCTTCTGGAAGGGGAACGCGGCAGCGGACGGCGATTTCTCGCGCAGTCGGCGTTTGAATTTCTCACGGATCAACATCTGAATTCGGCCGCCGCCCGGTTTGTGCGCTGGAGCGTCAGTGCGGAAATGACTCCTGAACGCCAGCTTGCCGAGCTGTTCGGTGAGGAACAGGAGGGCACGGTGCGCTCAGGCTTGATTGAAAAAGCCGGGGAGGGTGTCGTGTACCTGACGGAAGCCGATCAGCTGAGTGCGGAATGTCAGCTGAAGCTGGCTGAATTGATCCGCTCGGGCACCTATACCCGGGCTCGCCAAACACAACCGGTCTTGACGAATAACGCCCGCTTTATTCTATCGTTGGCCAGCCGGTCTGCGCAGGCATTGCAGCCTGAGCTGCTGCTCAGCATCCCGGTTCACTGCCAGGTTCCTGCCTTTTCCCGCCGTCCGGTTCAGGAGCGGGAAGAACTGGTGATCCAGCTGCTTTTGAAGGAACAACGCAAGCTGAACCGGGAGATTAAAATGTCCGCGCGGCTGTTTGGCGCTCTGTGCGCCGATCTGCCGGGACTGAATTTAGCGGAACTGAATAACGGTTTAAAAACGATGTGCGCGGCCGCCTATTCCCAACATCCGCAAGAGCCGGTCATCGTGTTAAAAGCGATGGATCTGCCGCCGGAGCTGCTGGGCCGCTTACCGTTAAGCCAAATCCGCAAGCCGTCGGAGTCAACGCCATTGCCGATCGAACAATTCCGCCGTCAGGATGGCAGCGATCAGATTTTAAAGCTGTTCGATCATCTGCTGGAAAGTCACCGGCACTATTATAACGAGCACCGCGTCTTTGCCCAATTTCTGGAGCAGGGGCTGACGCGGATGCGGGAATATTACGATACGATTATCTTCACGGCAAAGGAGGAGGACAGCCGGCTGGCGGTCATCGAAGCTCAGATCCGCCGCGAACTGGAAACGCTGGATCTGGATCAGCGGCTGACGCTGCCGCCGAACTGCAGCTTTGTGCTGGCCCGGATGACGTGCGCACTGGCGCGAATTCATTCCAGTCTGGCCGTCTGGGAAAGTCAGCGGCAGGAAGCGATTCAGGGCTGCCTGAACACCTTGCGTCAGCAGCTTCCGGAGGCAACGGCGTTAGCAGAGTCGCTGACTGAGAAAATATGCGGATCGCTTGAATTGCGTTCCCAGCCGTTAAACACGATCTTTCTGACGCTGAACATCCGCTTTTATAACCAGGAGCCGATACGCCGGCAAAACTGCGGCATCATCATCAGCCACGGCTATTCGACGGCGTCCAGCATTGCGGATGCGGCGAACCAGCTGCTGGGAAAACGAATTTTCGACGCGCTGGATATGCCGCTTGATACGGAGGTTGGCGAGATCGAGAAAAAACTGAACGAATTTATCCGATTCCATTCTTACCTCCGCTCGATGATCCTGTTGGTCGATATGGGATCGCTGGAAGGAATTGCCGAGCATCTCGACTGTCCGATGGAAGTCGGCGTGATCAACAATATCTCAACCGGACTTGCACTGGATATCGGAATGCGCTTAAGCCGGTGCGAACCGCTGGAAACGATTTTGAAATCAGCGTGCGAGAGTTATCAATGCCGGTACCGGATTCTGGCGCGCAAGCAAAAAGAACGGGCGATTCTCTTTACCAGCGATATTTCGGTGAAGATCAGCGGCAAGCTGGCGGAGCTGTTCGCCCGGTCGCTGCCTCGTCCATTAAATATCCGGTTTATTGAAGCCGATTACGCGACGCTGCAGTCGCCGCAAGAACGGCAGGTCTTATTCGACCGTTACGAGGTTTTGATTCTGATCGGGCCGTTAGGTTTCCATCCGGAAAACGTCAATACGATGGCGCTGGAGGATATCGTCAGCTTCCGCTCGATGGAGCCGCTCAATCAGGCATTGGAAGGCGAGCTGGACACGGCGGAGCTGGAATTGTTTCAGCAGCAGCTGCTAAAGAACTTCTCATTGCAGAGCTTGATGGAAAATTTGACGATCCTCAATCCCGCGCGTCTGTTGGACTGCGTATACGAAGCGGTCAGCGCGCTGCAGCGGCAGATGAACCGGCGCTTTCAAAGCCGGACGCTAGTCGGCATCTATATTCATGTCAGCTTTCTGATCGAACGGTTAGTGACCCGCACGGCGATCGAATCACTGGCAGATCTGACGCCGTTTGTCCAGGCTCACCGCGACTTCATCAAACAGGTCAACGCCAGCTTTGCACCGCTGCTTAAGAATTACAACGTCACCGTTCCAATCGATGAGATTTCCTATCTTTACGACTATATCGAAAACGACCGACAGGACCCTTCAGGGGTTTAACTTTCAGGAGGAAAAATGATGAGAGAAATCATTCTGGCTTCGCACGGCGCGCTGGCATCGGGCATGGCGGATACCGCGCGGATGATCATCGGCGATGATCCGCATCTGAGCACGCTGGCCTTGTTGCCCGGCAGTCATCCCGATTGCTTAAAGCGTCAGATCGAAGAACGGCTGGCGGCAGGGACGGCCGACGAATTTCTGATTCTGACCGATCTGTGGGGCGGCAGCGTCAACAACGCCTTGCTTGCCCTGGCGCAGGATCCGCGCGTGCACATCGTCGCGGGGATGAATCTGAATCTGGTGCTGCAGCTGTGTCTGAGCCCCGAACCGCTGGCCCGGGCGATCCCTGCGGCGCTGGCGGAAGCCCGGCAGGGGATGATCTACGGCAATGCCGTCCTGGCTTGTCCGCCAACGGAAGACGAACTGTTCTGACGCGGCGGAAACATTCCGGAAACAACAAGGAAATTCACCGGAGCGATCCGGAGGATAAAAAAGAAAGGAGGCGTGACAATGATTAAAATGCTGCGGATTGACGATCGGCTGCTGCATGGACAGGTGGTGTTTATGTGGACGAAACAGCTGAACATTAAGGGCATCATCGTGGCCAACGATGAGCTGGTGACGGATCCGATCCAGAGCCTGGCGATGAAGCTGGCGGTGCCGGAGCATCTGAAGCTGCTGATCAAGACGATCGACGAGGCGGCCAAGCTGATCAACAATCCCCGTGCGGCGGGCATGAACATTCTGGTCGTGATGAAAAATCCGGTCGATGCGGCGCGTTTGCTGCAAAAGATTGAAGACAAGTCAGTCATCGAACGGGTCAACATCGGCAACAGCGGCCGGATCGACAAAGGGGACCGGATGATGATGACCAAGGAAGTCTATGTCGACGACGCGGACATCGCGGCGATCGAAGAAATTCTAGCGGCCGGTCTGCCGTTTGAAATTCAGATGATCCCGACGAGCAACAAGGTTCAGGTCAAAGAGGCGTTGAAAAACGTCCGGAAATAGGGAGGACTGTTTATGACACTGGTTCAAGCACTTCTGATCGCCCTGGTGGCGGCAGCCGGTCAGGCGGCGGGGGATATCGGCGGCAACGTCATGGTTAACCGGCCGATTGTTCTGGCTCCGTTAGTCGGTGCGATCCTCGGCGATTTACAACAAGGGTTAATCATGGGCGCAGCGCTGGAACTGATCTTCTTAGGCGTGGTGTCGATCGGCGGCGCAACACCGTCGGATTCCAACATGGGGTCGGTGCTGGGCACGGCCTTCGCCATGAGCATGCATCAGGGCGTAGAGATCGCGCTGGCGCTGGCGGTTCCGATCGGAATTCTTCAGCAGATGGTCAAATATCTCGTTTATTTCTTCCGTGCGACGACGATGCACAAGGTCGAGGAATTCGCCGAAGCGGGCGATTTCGGGAAGATCACGCGCTTCCATTTCGGTCACTGCGCGCTGTATGTTACGCTGTACGGTCTGATCGCGTTTGTTTCGCTGCAGTTTGGAGCCGGAGCGATGCAGGCGCTGGTCGAGAAAATCCCGGCGATCATCATCACCGGCCTGGGCGCGGCCAGCCAGATGCTGCCGGCTGTCGGCTTCGCGTTGTTGATGAACATGCTTTGGGATAACCGGCTGTGCGTCTTTCTGTTCTTCGGCTTCATTTTATCAGTCTATCTGAATCTGCCGATTATCGCGATTGCCGGCATTGCGGCGACGATCGGAATCGTTATGATCGTTCAGGATATCAGCGCATCCCGCACTCCGCGGATGGCGGCGCAGCCGGATGCCCAAAGTGAAGAGGAGGCGTTCTTCAATGAGTAACGTGATGAAATCCGATGAGAAAAAACTGATCAACCAGCTGTTCTGGCGCTCCTTTGCTTTGGAAGGCTCGTTCAACTATGAAAAGATGCAGGCGCTGGGCTTTGCCTGGGCGATGTTCCCGGCGATCAAGCTCTATTGCAAAACGCCGCAGGAACAAGTCGAAGCGCTGAAACGGCATACCGCATTCTTCAACATCACACCGAACATCTGCACGTTCTCGTTAGGCATGGCCGCGTCGATGGAAAAAGAATATGCCGAGAAAAAGGATATGGATCCTTCGACGATCAATGCGGTCAAGGTTTCCCTGATGGGGCCGCTTTCGGGCATCGGGGACTCGTTTTTCTGGGGAACCTTCCGCGTCATTGCGGCGGGCGTCGGCATTTCGCTGGCGCAGCAGGGCAGCATTCTCGGCCCGATCCTGTTCTTGCTTCTGTTCAACGTGCCGCATCTGATCATCCGGTATTACTGCACGATCTGGGGCTATCAGCTGGGCTCGAAGTTTATTCAAACTTCGTATGAAAACGGTCTGATTCAGCACATGACCAAGCTGGCGACGGTGATCGGCTTGACGACGGTCGGCGCGATGATCGCGACGATGGTGACGTTCAACGTTGGGTTTACAGCGCAGATCGGCGAAACAACGCTGGTGCTGCAGGAGGTCTTCGATCAGATCGTGCCGAAGATTCTGCCGCTCTTATTGACGCTGGGAGCCTTCGGTGCGATCCGCAAGGGCGTCAAGGTCAATACGGTGATTCTGGCAATCTTTGCGTTCGGCTTGATCGGAACGCTGATCGGTCTGTTATAATAGGGTTAACCCGAAGCGGCTTGTTTCAACAGGGCCGCTTCTTCAACTGGGAAAGGAGTTGACGACATTGGGCAACGAAACAGTTTCATTTTACAGCCGCCGGATCCTGACGGAGCAGGGCATGGTGGAAGGGGTGCTGCAGGTCGCGGACGGGAAGTTTGCGGGTCTGATCGAAAATCCAAATCCGGCGCAGATCGCGGCGGCCCGGGACTTTGCGGATCAGCGGATCTTCGCGGGCATCATCGACCTGCACAGCCACGGCTATCGCAGCTGGTCAGCCAAAACGATCGACAAGGCGGAAATTCAGGGCTTATCGAAAATTCTGCCTTCGATCGGAGTCACGGCGACGCTGGCGACAACCTCGGGCTGGAAGGCGCATGAGATGGAGATGCTCAGCGCGATCGCGGAGGCGTTGGACGAAGGCGTGACCGGTACGCGGATTTTAGGCATTCACATGGAAGGGCCGTTTTTCAATCCGGACAAGCACAACGCGACACCGCGGGAAGAAGTCATTCTGCCAAGCGTGGAAAAGTGCGAGGCGTATTGGCAGGCGGCCCGCGGGAAGATCAAGTATATGACGCTGGCACCGGAAATGCCGGGCGCGGCGGAAACGATTCACTGGCTGCGGGAACACGGGATTGTCGCGGGGGCCGGTCATACTCTGGCGGACGACGAACAAATGCGTCAGGCAGTTCGGGACGGTATCCAGGTATCGATTCATACCGGCAATGCAATGCGCCAGATCGACCGGCGTGATATCGGCGCTTTGGGCGCGGCGCTGCTGGATCCGGAGGTCGTCTGCGAAATCATCTGCGATTTCTATCATCTGGCACCGCGGATGCTGGAAATTATGTTCCGAATAAAGCATAATTTTGACAAGTTCATCATGATTTCCGACTCCGATACGCTCTCCGGGGTGGCACCGGGCACCTATTTCGCTTATGGCAAGCGCGTCCACGTACATTCCGACGGACGGATTCTGCTGGACGACGGCACGATTTCCGGCAGCTCAAAATATGTTCTCTACGGGATGGAAAACCTGATCGAAAAACTGGGGCTGGCGCCGCAGCGGGTCAGCCAGATGGCGTCGCTGAATCCGGCCCGGCTGTTGGGGATCGAAGCGCAGAAGGGTTCGATCGCTCCGGGGAAAGACGCGGATTTCTTCATAATCAACGACCGCTACGAGGTTCAGGAAACATGGGTCGAGGGGCGGCGGGTTTATACGTCCGCGGATCCGATTTTGACCAACGAGCATTTTTCACAGTTCTGTCAGAAGCTGGACTAAACGAAAAGGAGAAAGAAATTCATGAAAATACGCTGCAATGAAATCGTAACCCCGGCAGGTGTGATCGACGGACTGGTCATCGTGGAGGATGGAAAGATCACTCAGCTTGTGCCGGTGGCTGAGCTGAAGGAGGAAGCGTGGGATGAGGACTGGCGCGGGTACAAGCTGCTGCCGGGACTGATCGACATTCATACGCATGGTTATTACGGCTATTCGGCCTTGTCGACGAAACCGGAAGATTTTCACGCGCTGTCCAAACAGATGGCGGCGGTCGGCGTGACGAGCTATCTGGTGACGGCGGGTGATCACAATGAGACGGAAATGGAAAATCTGGCGGCGATCGCGCAGGCGATCGGCGAACAAAAGCAAGGTTTAAACGGGGAAGCGCGGATGCTCGGCATTCACATGGAAGGACCATTCCTCAATCCGAACCGGCGCGGTGCATTTCAGCCGGAGGAGCTGCTTGAGCCCTCCGTTGAGAAAATGCGGGCTTATATCGAAGCCAGCCAGGGCCAGATCCAAACTATGACGATGGCGCCGGAGCTGGATCCGCAGGGCGAACTGATCCGTTTCTGCCGCAGTCAGAACGTCTTGCTCAGCGGCGGACATACCGTCGCGACGTTTGCGGAATATAACCGGGCGATCGAACAGGGGTTGGCGTGTTCAACCCATACCGGCAACGCGATGCGGCAGATGGATCGGCGCGAACCCGGCGCGTATGGCGCGGCGCTGCTTTCCGATCAAATTTTCAGCGAGGTCATCTGCGATCTGTTTCATATCAGTCAGCCGATGCTGGAAATCATGTTCCGGATCAAACCGATGTCGCGCTTTATCATGATTTCCGATTCCGGGCCGATGAGCGGACTGCCGGCGGGCGTTTATACGATCCGCGGACACAAGCGGACGATCAGTGAAGCGGGGCTGGTGCTGCTGGAGGACGGAACGATTGCGGGCAGCTCCAAAAACATGCTTTACGGCGTCCGAAATCTGGCGGAAATGCTGCATAAACCGATCACGGAGATCGTTAAAATGACCTCGGAAAATCCGGCGGTCTTGTTCAGCCTGCCGCATAAAGGCTCGATTGCCGCGGGCAAGGACGCGGATCTGATCGTTGTCGACGCTGATTTTCAGCTGATGAAAACCTTTGTCGAAGGTCGCTGCGCTTATCAAAAAGGCGACGTCCTGACGGTCAACCCGGATTTTTTGAAAACCAGCGTTGCTTAAGCCAAGCTTGAGAAACCCGAAGCAACAAGAAAGAAAATCCGGCGGAGACTCCCATGATCACAACATAAAAACTGGCCGTGCAAGGTTTTGTTTCCAACTTTGCACAGGCCGGTTTTTTCTTGTTTTTGCAGTGTTTCCGTTTGTTTAAGTCCAATTTTACAGCTTGGATTCAGGCTTGATTGTGCGCTTTCAGCTGTCGGTTCAGCAGGTTCACCCGGCGCTTCATCAGGCTGTACTCAATCAGCCAGATCATGGCGTAAATTGCGAAGAACAGGCCGAAATAACAACCGAAACCGATCAGCGTGTGTGGCATCCACCACATGAAGTAGGCGATCGGCAGCGTTCCGGAAGAACAGACGATCAAATGAACAAGCGTTTGCTTGAGTAAGCTCCAGTTTTCGATGGACCAGATTTGACTGGCAGCCGCCCAGATCGCGCCGTAAAGCATCGAACAGAGCGTCTGCAGGAGCATCGCGCTGACCTCCGAGCCGCAGAAGACGATCAGCTCCGGAACCACCGCGTAATAATGCCCGTTGTTGTGCAGCAGCGAGATCGCCAGCGTGATCAGCGTGGAAAGGGCCACGCCGGCAAGCGCTCCGAACAGACCGGTCAGGATCATTTTCTTTTTCATGATTTCACCTCATATTCCACATGCTTGTTTGATTTTGGAAACGTAGCGCCGGGAAACGTAAGTCTGCACACCGTTGGTCAGCGTTACGCAGATCGTCCCGGAAAAGCTTAAGTCAAAATGGTTCACCTTGCTCAGATTAATGATTTCCGAATGGGAAATCCGGACGAAATCCCCGGGGCTTAACCGGGCCTGGACTTCCTGCAGACTCAGCCGGACGATAAACCGGCCTTTCTCGGCTTCCGCAATCGTTTTCTTTTCCTGGGCATAGATGCGGATGATTTCCCGGGGCTGAAGCAGAACGAGTTCATCCTCCTGAAATCCCGCAAGATATGCGGCGGGTGTATTGGATAAGGATTGAATCAGTGTCTGGATTTCGTCAGTGACCTGGCGGGTGACGACGATGAGCCGGGTTTCGCCGCAGTTCTCGTCGATTTGAATCTCAACCTTCATGTTCATCACTTCCTTTGGCTGTTTTCTTGATCTGATCCTAGTATAGCGGAAATCCCGGCGGGATTCACCCGCTTTCCGACAGACGGTCGGTTTTGCGGGTCAGACGGTTAAATTCAGGGGAAAAAGAAGATGAAAAAGGATGAACGCTGAAACTGTGAAAAGATGAAACAGAACAAGGAAAGAAATGCGGGAAAAAGAAAAGTTTTCATTCAAATTTAAGCCGGGTTTTGATATAATGAAAAACAAGGTTTAAAAAAGGGGAACAGGAAATGAATTCAAAACGAGGACAATGGGCCAGTAATCTGGGCTTTATTCTGGCCGCGGCGGGCAGCGCCGTCGGCTTGGGCAATATCTGGAAGTTTCCGGGCAAGATCGCAGCTTATGGCGGCGGGGCGTTCTTGCTTTTGTATGTGCTGATCGTTGCGCTGATCGGTTTGCCAGTGATGTTAGCGGAATTATCCATCGGCCGGGCAACGCAGAAGAACGTCGTCGGCGCGTTTCACAGTCTGAACCGTCGCTGGACCTTCTGCGGCGGTTTGGGGGTCGTCACGTTATTCGTGATTTTATCGTATTACTGTATTGTCGGGGGCTGGGTGACGAAGTATGTCTTCGTTTACTTAACAGGCGCGCATTTCCCGGCGACAGCCGCGCCGTTTCAGGATTTCTTCGTGCAGTTTATCAGTGCACCGGTCGAGCCTTTGATCTGGGGCGCGTTGTTTTTCGGCTTGTGCATCTTCGTCGTCGTGCGCGGAGTTTCCAGCGGCATCGAAAAATTCAGTAAGTTTCTGATGCCGTGTTTGTTTTTGCTTCTGATTGCGATCGTGTTCCGGGCAGTCACGCTGCCGGGGGCCTGGGAAGGCGTAAAATATCTGTTTGAAATCCGGCCGGAAGCCCTTAACGGCGATACGCTGGTGGCGGCTTTGGGTCAGGCTTTTTTCTCGCTGTCGGTCGGGATGGGCATTATGGTGACGTATGGATCGTATGTGCCGAAAAAAGAAAATCTGCTGCGCAGCGCGGTGATGATCTGCATTCTCGATACGCTGGTCGCGGTGCTGGCGGCGTTGGCGATCGTGCCGGTCGTGTTTGTCACGATGGGCGCTGAAGGGCTGGGCATGGGCGGCGGTTTTGCGTTTATGGCGCTGCCGGAGGTGTTTGCGATGATGCCGGGCGGCGTGCTGTTCGGTCTGGCGTTCTTTCTGCTTCTGTTTCTGGCGGCGCTGACCAGCGCGATCAGTATTCTGGAAAGCTGCACGGCTTTTCTGAACGAAGAGCTGCATTGGAGCCGATTGAAGTCGACGTTGTTTCTGGCGGCGCCGATGAGTTTGTTAAGCGTTGGTTATTCGCTGTCGCAGAGCGCGGAACGCTCGCTGAACCTGCCATGGCTGGATTGGAAGCATGGGCTGCAATGGCTGCCGATGAATGCGGTCATGGAAAAGTTCACCGATAATCTGATGATTCCGTTAGGCGCGTTGTTGTTCTGCGTGTTTGTCGGCTGGATCTGGGGTTCGCGGAAAGCGGCGAAGGAAATCAGCGGCGCGGCGCAGAAGCCGTTTAAACTGGAAAAATACTGGAGTTTTATCGTGCGCTATGTCGCGCCGATCGTAATTTTGATCATCTTGTATTTTACATTGATTCAGGGACAAGGATTATCATAAACAAAGAAAGAAGCAAACTGCCGTTAAAACAAAAAAGGCAGTTTGCTGAAAATCAGATCATCTGCCGCGGTTGGAGCTTAAGCTCGCATCGCGGCTTTTTCTTCCTCCTGAATAATTTCCTGCATCCGCAGATAACGCTTTTTCATCACTTCGCAGATCGGTTTTTGATCGCTGAGCCTGTCCAGATTCCGCTGCATGACTTCGAAGACCGGATCCATTTTAATTAACGCTTCGACGATCGGGGACTGACTGTGCGGACGGGCTTCTTTGATGAACCAGCGCCATTGATCTTCCTGAGAAAGCGGCGGGGTGAAGCTTTCATCCTGTGCCGGCAGCGGAATGACGACCATTGTGACCTTATCCTCAAACGGCGTAAACAAACCGAAATCAGATAAACGCAAAGTCTGCGGCGCTTTCCATTTCCGGTACGAGGCAGGATTCAGGACAAACGAAACGGCCACGATCGGCTGTGCTTCTTCGATTTCCTTGATGTCAGGGGATTGAGCGGCAAGCAATTCGCTGACCAGCGCTTTCGTCCGGATAGACGCAGTCCGCCAGGCCGTAACGGTCTGAACGCCCAGCACCATGAAATCACCGACCTGGACGCCGACGCCAATCGAATATTCAGAATTCAAAGTTTCGGAATCGACGGTAAAAACCATCGTGGATCCGACGTTTTTATTCATGGAATGGGGCAGGCTGGAGATGATTAATTTGAAAAGCAGATCGTTGGTCAGGTTAAAATACTCGTTGAGTGATGGTTCCGGCATAGTTTGTTCCTCGCTTTCTACCTTTAATATTGCGTTTTTTTTCAAAAAGCCTTGCTGAAATATAAAAAAAGTTAAAATTTTTTCTAAAAATTCGTTTTTTGCCTGAAAACATTTACATCTTGGAAGTGAATTTAACTTTTTTACTCTGTTTCGATAGTGAGCCAAGAGGCATCCGATTCTTTAAAGGATGAAATGAAAAAAACGGAACATCGGCTAAGGCTTAAAGCCAGTCTGCTAACGTCATTACCAGAACGTCCCTGATTAAAGTTCAACCTTTTTGTTGCGGGTTCATCCGCTGTTATGAATTCCTTGGGGAAAAGCAGACAAAAAAACGGATCAGTTTAAAACAGCGGACGGTAGAAAAAAACCTTCCGCGGTTTGCGGAAGGTCAGAAACTATGCTGTGGAGAATTCAGGGATTAATTTAACGGGACTTGCGGATTGGTCTGCGTTTCGCCGTTTTCATTCTGCGGAAGGGTGGTGTTTTTCTTTTCCTGCAGCGTCAGGGACAGGGTAACCGTGGATCCGCCGCGGCTGACCATGATTTCCACGGTATCGCCGACAGCGTAATTGTCTAACGCCGCGCTGAGATCCGCGAAGGATTCCACAACCTGATTGTTGATCGAAATGATCCGGTCGCCCGCCTGCATGCCGGCTTTATCCGCTGCGCTGCCGCTTTCCACATCCGTGATGTAAACGCCTAAGCTGTTGACGCCGTACTGCATCGCAGTCTGAGCGTTTTCAATGCTCAGCACGGTAACGCCCAGCGCTGGCCGGCCGGTGACATAACCGTTGGCGATCAGCTCCTGTGCGATCCTGCTGACAAGATTGGACGGAATCGCAAAGCCCAGGCCCTCGACGTCGCTGCCGCTGGATTTGGCGACGACCATGCCGATCAGTTCGCCGCGGGAGTTGAACAGCCCGCCGCCGGAGTTGCCCGGATTAATTGCCGCGTTGGTCTGAAGCAGCGTCATCTGCTGATTATCCAGCGTGATCGAGCGATCCTTGGCGCTGATGATGCCGTTGGTTACGGTACCGCCCAGCTCACCTAACGGATTGCCGATTGCGACGGCGGTTTCGCCGACGTTCAGGGTGTCTGAATCACCGAAGGTGACCGGCGTCAGGCCGCTGGCATTGATCTTCAGCACCGCGACGTCGGTCTTACTGTCGGTGCCGACCAGCACCGCGTCATAGGTTGTTCCGTCGCTGGTGCGGACTTGAATGGTGGAAGCACCGTCGATCACGTGGTTGTTGGTGATCAGATAGCCGTCTTCGGAGATGATCACGCCGCTGCCGGCTCCGGTCTGCACGTATTGCTGCAGGAAGCTGCTGTTGGTGACTTTTTCCGTCTTAATTTCCACGACGCTCGGCTGATTCAGCGCAGCGACCTGCTCGACGCTCATCTCGCTGCCGGCCGCAACCGGCTGGACTTCCACCTTGCCGGCGGTCGACCGGTACAGCGTTGTGGAGGAGCCGTTCATCGGGTTGGCCAGCAGTCCGCCGCCGAAACCGATGCCTCCGGCCAACAGTCCGCAGCAGAGAAAGCCGGTGACCATCGTGCGCTTCATCGACTTGCGCTGCTTTGCCAGTTCTTTCAGCACCGGATCGGGTTCGGGCTGGACATGGATTCGCTCGCAGCGGGTTTGTTCCTGAGCTTTTGCCTGGGCATTCGCGCTTGTATGTTCCTGTGAGGCAGCGGTCATGCCGGCTTCATTTTCACAGTGATTTTCTTCTGGGATTCGATTTTCATGATTTTCATTCATCATCATCACACCTCTTTCTTTTTACGAGTCTTATTCTAGTCCGGGGATGTGACTTCATATTGACTGAAATATGAAGATTGTGTGAAGGCTTGGGTAAACTGATGTTCACTTTGTAGAGAAGGTGAAAAAAACTGGTTGACCTGAGGGTGAAAAGCATATCCGGCGAAGACTTTCAGAAGGCAGCGGACAGGCAAAAAGAAGCGCCGGAACCTCCGGGCTTCTTTGAGTACAGCTGCCAGTTAGAGAACAATCGCGATGACGTTGCCTTTGCCCCGGTTGATCAATTTGGTCAGGATACCCTGCAGGCGGACCCGCGCGGTTTCCGGAATCATCGACAGCTTTGAGTTCATGCCGTCCTTAATGATGTCGGCCAGCTTGCGCCCGAAGATATCCGATTCCCAGATGGCCTGCGGATCGCTTTCCTGATCGCGAAGCAGATAGCTGACCAGTTCCTCGCTCTGTTCTTTCGATCCGATGATCGGCTCAAACGTGCTTTCAACATCGACCTTGATCATGTGAATGGATGGGGCGACGGCTTTGATGCGCACGCCGTAGCGGCCGCCTTGCTTGACGATTTCCGGAGTGGAGAGCTGGATGTCATGCAGGGAGGCGGAAGCGAAGCCATAGCCGGTCTGCTTGACCATCTTCAGAGCGCTGCTGATG
The DNA here is from genome assembly GCF_015552275.1 of Holdemania sp. 1001302B_160321_E10. Taxonomy (NCBI): domain Bacteria; kingdom Bacillati; phylum Bacillota; class Erysipelotrichia; order Erysipelotrichales; family Erysipelotrichaceae; genus Holdemania; species Holdemania sp. 1001302B_160321_E10. Next base: position 30,713 of record NZ_JADNEM010000016.1, read on the forward strand.
GCGTCGTATTCCCGCTTGGCTTCGGCAAATTCCTGCATCAGCTGCATCAGCTGGGCTTTGTCGGTGATGTCCTGACCGATGATTTCCTTTAAGACCTGATTGTAGAGTCCGCTTTTGACCTCCAGATCGACGACGGCGACGCCCTTGCCGGTATCGACGGTCGCCAGGTTAGCTTTCTCGACATATTCGTTCTCATTGAGGATATCGACGATGCCTTCGACCTCGCGCAGCTTGGTGATCGCCTTCATGCTTTCCTCAATCGAACCGTTAAGACTCTGCTTAAGCCAATGCTCGTCGCTCAAAACGGAGACCCACTTCGGCATCTGAACGTTGATTTCCGAAACCGGGAATTCGTATAGTGCTTCCCGCAGCAGCGCGTGAATATCGTTTTCGTCCAGGCGGTTGACTGCCATCGGAAGAACCGGAACCTGAGTCTTTTCCTTTAACTTGTCGACGACGCTGCGGCATTGAATGGATGAAGGATCCTTGGAGTTGACGATGATGATGAACGGCTTGCCGATCTGGGTCAGTTCGTCGATGACCTCGGCTTCCGCCTCGATATACGAGTCGCGCGGCAAATCCGCGATCGAGCCGTCGGTGGTGATCACGATGCCGATCGTGGAATGATCCTGAATGACCTTCTGCGTGCCGGTCTTGGCCGCTTCATTAAATGGAATCGCTTCGTCATACCACGGCGTGCGCACCATCCGCATGCCGTTTTCGTCTTTGTAGCCTTTGGCTTCAGGAATGACAAAACCGACGCAGTCGACTAACCGGACCTTGACCGTAAAGCCGTCGTCGAAAGCGATCGTCGCAGCGTTGTTCGGGACAAATTTCGGCTCCGTTGTCATGATCGTCTTGCCTTCCCCGGATTGCGGGAGTTCATCAATCATCCGTCCTTTTTCGTATTCGTCTTCGACATACGGAATGACGGCCTGCTCCATGAACTTTTTGATGAAAGTGGATTTGCCTACCCGTACTGGTCCGACAATGCCTAAATATATATCGCCGCCAGTTCTTTCACCGATGTTTTTCAAAATTTCTGTCGTTTCCATAACTTCCTCCCTTAGCTATTTGAAGTGTATGAATTTGCCCAGGGCTCTATGCCAGCGCAATGTGAAAAATAAGTGGAAATCTGCCGGGCGGAAGGGAATCGGCGGCGATTAAAAAGGAACCGCGGGGGGACACGCATGAGAAACAGGAAAACGAAGGCCGTGATCGCAGAAAAAAAACAATCCCGACCGGTGGATTGTCTTTTCACGATGGATTTAAATCGGGTTGATCCACAAGAAGACCAACCTTCCTTGCCTAAGGGCTGCGCTATTTGATTTCATGCTCGGTATATTCCGCGTCGATCACATCTTTTTCATCGACGTGCGGGCGGGATTGAGTTTGTGAATAACCGGCGTCCTGCTGTTGCTGCTGATAATAATCTTGTTGCTGCTGCGCTTTGTAGAAAGCTTCGCGCTGTTTTTTATTGCGGTACAGAAACCAGCCGATGATCCCGACCCATAACAACAGTCCGACCAGCGGATAGGCGTAAAGCAGCGGCGAGAGCACCTGCAGAATAATTAACAGAATGAAAAAATAAACAAAGGATCCCATCATCGCGCCCTACGACTTTCTCTCGAAGGTCGTCTTGCAGCGCGGACAGGTGATTTCAATCTTCCCGTGTCCCCGCGGCACGCGGACCGTTTGATGGCAATGCGGGCAGCTGAAATATTTGTGCTCTTTATCACTGGCGTTCTTTTTGATCAGTGAGAAGGCGGAGCGGACCGGCCGGGTCAGTTCCATGAATTTGATGTTTTCTTTCCGGCGTTTCCAGAGGTTGCGGGAAAGCGTGCGGAACAGGGAGGCGAAGATCAGTACGTCGCCCAGCAGGCCGAGGAATACGCTCTTAAACGTCAGCGTGTTGACAAGCAGGACGGCCAGGGATGCGAACAACAGGAAGTTGTTCAGCGCATCGGTGCCGTAGCGGCCGTTCATAAAGCGAAACAGCGCGTTTTTAATTTTTTCAAGCATGGTTATCGTTCTCCTTATAATGTAGCTTGCGCATGATCTGCGTAATCTCCTGAAAGCTGCGGTGCAGCGTCGCCAGTTCGTCTGCGCTGAGCTGGGCGAAATACGGCGTCAGATGCCGGATTTGCTTCTCTTTATACTGGCGCAGGATTTCGCCGCCCTGAGGACTGATCGAAATCAGAATGCTGCGGCGGTTGTTGGGGTTGGGCTTGCGGTCGACGATCCCGCGTGTGACTAAACCGTCGATCAGCTTGGACAGCTGCTGCTTGGAAATCAATGTCTGCCGGCAGCAGTCGGCCAGCGTCATTTCCTCACGGCACTGCAGCGTGAATAAAACATATAATTGAACAGGGCTGAAATTCTCGTTCTGCGCGATTCCCATGGATCGGTTGAGCATCAGCGGCTGCAGATTGAATAAATCTTCGAGGACCTTGCGGATTGCATCTTCCATCATCATCACCTCATGCAAACTATTATACCGATTTTCGCAATCTTGTAAACACGTGTTTACAGACTTCACATGATTTCACATGAAATGTTCACACAGTCTTCACTTTCTGAAGCAACAGAAAAGCCGTCGCGATTGACGGCTAATCCAGCTTTCTGAAATATTGAATCGCCTGCGTGTTCAGTCCGGTGTGAACGGCGACGACGTTGACAAGCTTGATGATCTGAATTTCGGTTTTCGGGAAGGTGCGGCGCAGGATGGCGGCCAGCTGCTCGGCGGTCTGCGGTGCGTCGACGTGCGCGATGGTAATCGAGTAATGTTCGTCGATGTTATCTTCCTTCATGATCTGTACGGCCCGTTCCAGCGCGCGGGTATAGGTTCTGACCTTTTCCTTGACGTCGATCCGGCCCTGGGTACGCCGGTTGATTTCCAGAATCGGTTTGATCTTTAATAAGCCCGCTAACGTGGCGGCCAGCGGCGTCAGCCGTCCGCCGCGTTTTAAATGCTGCATGTCGCTGGGCAGAATCAGGGTGTTGGTCGTGTCGATCACCTGCTGGCAGGCGGCCTGGATTTCTTCCATGGAGGCGCCGGTCTCGGCCATTTGCCTGGCGGTGCGGATCAGGTATTCCTGAACGACGGCCGTGACATGCGTATCAATCGTGATGATCGGCAGCCCAATTTGGGAAGCCGCCGTCTGCATCGCACTGATTGTGCCGGACAGACCGCTGCAGATCGGCACAGCGAAGATCAGTTCCACGCCCTCAGCTTTTAATTGTTCAAAACATTCCTGAATCCGGCCTAACGACGGCAGGGATGTCGCCATAACCTTCTGCTGCTGAAGCAGCGTGATCAGCTGGTCCTGATCAATGTCTTCCATATCCTGAAGACTGCGGCCGTCGACGCTGATCTGAAGCGGCAGACTGACGATGCCGTCCGCTGCCATTTCAGCCGCGGTTTTCCCGATGCCGCTGTCGGTAACAAAGGCTATTTTCATAGTTTTTCACTCCTTATATGTTTCATTTTAACGCGATCTGATTTAGAAGTAAACTAATATCCACTTACAGAAAAGACGGTTTGTCGACTTTGTGCGAAAGCACAGATCTTCATTGAAATCGAATTGATGAATCAAAGGGCTGAATCAAGGGTTAAAAATAAAGAAGGACAGTTTGGAAAAGCAAAAATAAATCTGGAAAAAACGGAAAGAGGGATGTTTCGATCAAACTAGAAAAAAATTCAATTTGAAATTGACGGAGTCTGAATAATTTCGTATAATTCACTCAAAAGAAATGATGACGCAAAATGGAAGCGGCGCTGCCCTGACGGAGCGGAACAGGCATGGAAATAAGCCGGAAGGGAAGCCTTCGGTTGAGTGAAGCAGTGGCTGATCCGGCCGCTTTATGGTAAAATAAAAAAGAAGGGAGTGCTGAAAAATGAGTGTTCATCTGCATGCGCGAAGTTGTTATACTTTATTAAACAGCACCCTGACGGTACCGCAGTTGGTAGCTCAGGCCAAACAGGCGGGCTATGAGGCGATCGCCTGCACCGACGAAAAAGTGATGCACGGTGCGATGGAATTCTGGAAGTGCTGCCAGAGGGAACAGATTAAACCGATTTTCGGTTTGGAAGTACAGATTCAAATTGAAGAAGAGATCGTTGCGATGACCGTGCTGGCGCGGGATAATGAAGGTTATGTCGGTCTGATGGAAGCTTCCAGCCGATTGTGCGACGGGCAGAATACGCTGACGCTGGATCAGATCCGAGCGCATCTGGAACACTGGGTGCTGATCGTTTATGGCGAGGGCGGTTTTGTCGAAAGTGAATTGATTCAGGAGGACCGCCGCGGCTTGAGCGATAAGCTGGGCTGGCTGAAGACGCAGCTGCCGTTGTTTTATATGGCGGTCTCGTTTAACGACGCGTCGTTCTGGAAATTGAAGAATATTTTATTAAAGCAGGTGTGCGCGGCGCAGGAAATTCCGACTGTCGCCCTGTCGAAGATTTATTATGGCAAAGCAGAGGATGCCCAGCTGTTTAAAATTGTCAACGGGATCCGGTTGTCCAAGACGATCAATGATAAAACGCTGCCGTCGGTCAACGGCCGCTATCTGCGCACCCCGGCGGAAATGGAACAGCTGTATGACGCCGAGGATCTGCAGGCGAGCGATCACATCGCTTCAATCTGCAACGTGACGATGGAGCTGGCGAAGACGACGCTGCCGGCGTTTCCCTGTCCGCAGGGCGTTTCCTCAAAACAATATTTAACCCAGCTGTGTCTGGCCGGCTTGAAGAAACGGCGGCAGGGACAGCCGGAGGATCCGGCGTATCGGCGGCGGTTAAAATATGAGCTGGACGTCATTTTAACGATGCACTTTGAGGATTATTTTCTGATCGTCTGGGATTTCATCCGATTTGCCCGCAAGGCGGGAATTTATGTCGGACCGGGCCGGGGCAGCGCGGCGGGCTCATTAGTCGCGTATGTATTGGGAATCACGCATGTGGATCCACTGGAATACGGATTGCTTTTTGAACGATTTTTGAATCCGGAGCGAATTTCCATGCCGGATATTGATACCGACTTCCCGGATAACCGGCGCGACGAAGTGATTCAGTATGTCGCTGAAAAGTATGGCGAAAAACATGTCGCGCATATCGCGACGTTCGGTACGCTGGGCGCCAAGCAGGTGCTGCGCGACGTCGGCCGGGTTCTGGAGATTCCGCTGCGTGAGGTTGACATGCTTTGCAAAGCTGTGCCGTTTGGAATTAAGATGACGCTGCAGACGGCGATTCAGCAGAATCCGCGGTTTTACCAGATGGTCTATGCCGACCGGCGGTATCAGGAGCTGTATGAAACTGCCTTGCGGATCGAGGGTCTGCCGCGGCATGTTTCTACCCATGCGGCCGGAATTGTCTTTTCCCGCGCCGAGCTGGAGCAGGTCTGCCCGACAATCCGGATTGAAAACGATCTGCTTTCCACGCAGTATACGATGGAGCATCTTGAGGAGCTGGGACTGATCAAGATGGACTTTCTGGGACTGCGCAACCTGACGATCATCGACGATATCGTTCAGCGCGTGCAGCAGCGCCAGTCGCTCGATATTATGAAAATTCCGCTGGACGACGCGAAAACCTACGCGCTGTTAAGAAAAGTCGACACCGTCGGCATCTTCCAGCTGGAATCGGAAGGCATGAAAAATCTGATCCGCAAGATGCAGCCGGCCTGTTTCGACGACATCGTCGCGACGATCGCGCTGTTTCGCCCCGGGCCGATGGAAAACATCCCGGAATATCTGCGCTGCCGGAAGGATCCGTCGGCTGTGCATTACCTGCATCCGGATCTCAAGCCGATATTGGAAAGTACCTATGGCGTAATGATCTATCAGGAACAGATCATGCAGACGGCGCAGAAGATGGCGGGTTTCTCGCTTGCCCGCGCGGATGTGCTGCGGCGGGCGATGTCCAAGAAAAAGCTCAAGGAGCTGCAGTCGCTGCAGAAGGAATTCATCGGCGGCTGTATCCAGCAGGGCTATGATGAAAAGCTGGCGAATGAGGTTTATGCGTTGATTCTGAAGTTCGCCAATTATGGCTTCAATAAATCCCATTCCGTAGCGTATGGCCTGCTTGCCTATCAGCTGAGCTATCTGAAGGCCAATTTCCCGTTGGAATTCTATACTTCGCTGCTTAACAGCGTGATCGGCGCGGAAGGCAAGACGGCCGAATACATTGACGAATGCCGCCGGCATCAGGTTCAAATTCTGGGTCCGTCGGTCAATGCCAGCGACGTGCGTTATTTAATCGAGGGTGAAGCGATCCGCTATCCGCTGCTCGGGATTAAGAATATCGGCTCGGCCGCCTGCATGCAGCTGTTGGCGGAGCGGCAGGAAAACGGGCCGTTTCAGGATTACTACGATTTTGTCACGCGGATGCTGACGCGCAGGCTTAATCGGAAAATGATCGAAGCGCTGATCGACGCGGGGGCGCTGGACGAGTTCCACGCCAACCGCCAAAGTCTGCGCCTGTCGCTGGAGGAAGCGATCAGCTACGGCGATTTAGTGCGGATTGAGGTCGGCGGTCAGGTACGGATTGATTTAGGCCTGGTATCCAAGCCGGTGATGGTGATGGCGAAGGAAGATCCGATCGAACGCAGCGAACGCGAGCGGGAAGCGCTGGGCTTTTATCTCTGCTCGCATCCGATCCTGCAGGTCAAAAAGAAATTTCAGATCCAGACCGAACCGTTAGTCCGGTTAATGGCGAAGGGCGGTTTCATCGAAGGCTTCGTTTACCTGCAGCGGGTGCGCCAGCATCGCACGAAAAAAGGCGATCTGATGGCGTTTGCGGTCGGCGTGGATGAAACCGCGCAGATCGACTTAGTCGTCATGCCGAGCATTTACGCCCGCAGCACGGCCTTTTTGAACAAAGGCCAGTACGTGTACTTCCAGGGCAAGATGGACAAGGAAGATTCCTGTCTTGTCAACCGGCTGCAGCCGCTGAACACGGATTTCACGCAGAATTCACAATAAAACGATACACTGTTGACCATAAGGAAGGATGATGCACATGGCCAGAATACTCATTGTTGACGACGAACAGATGATCCGCGAGGTCGTCCGGGAATACGCGCTGATCAACGGCTATGAAGTCGCGGAAGCCAGCGACGGACTGGAGGCGCTGGAGTTAGTGGAGAAGGAAGATTTCGACTGCGTGATCCTCGATATCATGATGCCGAAGCTCGACGGCTTTTCCGCGTGTAAGCAGATTAAAAAGATCAAGCCGATTCCAATCATCATGCTTTCGGCCCGTCAGGAAGAATACGACAAGCTGTTCGGCTTTGAGCTGGGCGTGGACGATTATGTCGTCAAGCCTTTCTCGCCGAAGGAGCTGATGGCCCGCGTCAAGGTCATTCTGGAACGCTTTAAAACCAAGGATACCGAAGTCCTGCGCTTTGAAGGGCTGCAGATCAATATCGAGGGACGCTCTGTCACGGTGGATGGGGAGAAAGCGAATCTGACGCCGAAGGAAATCGATCTGTTGTTATACATGGTTAAAAATAAGAATATTGCCTTATCGCGGATGAAGCTGCTGGAAGAAGTCTGGGATTACGACTATTTCGGTGATGACCGGACGGTCGATACGCACATTAAAATGCTGCGGCATAATTTAAAAGACTACCGCAAGTTCATCGTTACCGTCCGCGGAATGGGGTATAAGTTTGAAGCTTGATTTTCATGGCATAAAGTTTAATATCTGGCTGTATTTCATGTTGTTTGCGGCCGGACTTTTAGCTTTGGTCGGCGGGGCGCAGCTGCTTTTGATCAAGCCGTATTATCGAAGCAATAAGATTTCGGCGATCAAAGAGGTGGCGGCGACGATTCAGGAGTACGTCATCGACAATCAATGGCTGGACGAGGCGACGATCAAGAAAGCTTCGCAGTTTGCGATCAACAACAATGTCTGCGCTGTCGTTTACAACGACAGCGGCAACGTGGTCTACAATTCCGATTCGCTGGGGGATTCGTGTATTTTCAACCAGACGATTACCGTCGGCTCGACGCAGCTGCAGCCCCTGACCAACGGAAAAGCGATGCGCGAGCTGCTGCTGTTAAGCGACGGGGAGCTTTCGGAAGTGCTGGCGAATCAGCGCAGCGATCAGGAAATGATTCTGTATGGGAAAATGGTGCAGGCCAATCTGGCGAATTTTTATCTGTTTGTCAACAGTCCGCTGGAACCGCTGGATTCCACGCTGACGATTTTTCAGGATCAGTTTTTCTTTCTGGCTTTTTTCGCGCTGATTTTATCCATTGTGATCTCTCTGTTTATATCGACAAAGCTGTCGCGGCCGATCGTGCAGATGAAGCACTCCGCCAACGAGCTGGCCAAGGGGCATTACGATATTCATTTTGAAGGCAGCTATTTCAGCGAGATCGACCAGCTGGCGGATACGCTGAACGATGCCACGCACAAGCTGAGCAAGGTTGATGAGCTGCGGCGGGATCTGATTGCCAACGTCTCGCACGACATCAAGACGCCGCTGACGATGATCAAGGCGTATGCCGAAATGATCCATGATATCTCCGGCGATATCCCGGCCAAGCGCGACGAGCATCTGGACGTCATCGTGCGCGAGGTCGATTATCTCGATCATCTGGTGACCGACATGGCGGAGCTCTCGAAGATGCAGTCGGGCAGCTATCAGCTGAAGCTCGGTACGTTTAACTTAAGCCAGAAAATCCAGAACATCGTCACGCTGTGCCAGGTCATGATCGACGAGCATCATTATCAGCTGATGATCGAATGTCCGCGGAGTTTGATGATGACGGCCGATGAGGTCAAAATCAGCCAGGTTATTTATAATTTCCTGTCCAACGCTTTCAAGCATACGCCGGACGGAAAGAAGATCACGATCCGCGCGTTTGAAAAAAACGACTGGATTCAGGTTGAGGTGGAAGACGAGGGCGAGGGGATCAAGAAAGAAGATCTGCCGTACATCTGGGACCGGTATTACAAGATTGATAAAAAATATCAGCGGGCAACCGGCGGCAGCACCGGGCTGGGCCTGGCGATCGTCAAGGCGATTCTGGACAGTCATCACGCGGAATACGCAGTAGAAAGCGAGGAGGGCAAGGGCTCCCGGTTCTGGTTCAGGATCCGGCGCTCGGCAGAATGGAAAATCAAAATCTAACTGAAGAAGCACGACAGAACCTGCGTCTGGATTATCTGCCCAAGCTGAGACTGCCGCTGTGGCAGCGCAAGGACATGTTCTGCATGAACACGGACACCGTGCTTTTGGGCGAGCAGATGGTTGTTCGAAAAGGCGAGAGTGTGCTCGATCTGGGCTGCAACAACGGCGCGCTGCTGCTGTACGCCTCACGTTTTTCGCCGGGTTCCTTAACCGGCGTCGACCTGCTTCCCCAAGCGCTGGACTTGGCGGCGGAAAACATGCGGATCAACGGTCTGGAAGCGGAACTGATCTGCGCGGATCTGGCGGAGTTTCGTCATCTGCCGTTTGATGTGATCGTCTGCAATCCGCCGTATTTCGCGACGCCGGATCCGGCTTCCGTCAACCCCAATCCTTTTTTAGCGACAGCCCGGCATGAAGCGGGCTGCACGCTGGAAACGCTGTTTGCGGCGGGCGGCCGATTGTTAAAAGACAAGGGCCGGTTCTATCTGGTTCACCGCGCCGACCGGCTGGCGCAAATCATCGTGGCGCTGCAGAACTCGCCGTTAACGCTGCGCGAAGCGACGCTGGTGTTTGACCGCCGCACCCGTCAGGCCACGGCGGTGATCGCCGAGCTGTGCAAGGGAAAGCTGGGCCCGGTGCGTTTCCGCGAACCATTGTGGCGGCCGGAACCCGATCAGGAATAAGGAAAGAACGTCAGCTGAAAAAAGCCGGCGTTTTTTGTTTCTGGAAAGGATCGCGTCTCTGCATTGCCTGAACATCGCTCAAATCCGGAAAGATCGAAAAAAGAAACGATAAGAATGAGGAAGGTAAGCAGGAAAAAATAATCTCTGAAATGATCTCAGTACAAAAGTTTGAAAGGAGTTCGGATGAAACATAAGGAAGGCGGCGGGTTCCTGTTGGTTAGCGGGCAGAATCGCGTTTTCCTTCATCACATCTTCACCGGAGGAAGCGCATTAAGAAACAAAAATCCGTTCATTCCGACCTGAAATTGAAAGAAATGGCAGCCCGGTCGGAGTTGATTTCAGACGCTAAAACTTTTACAATGAATCTAAGCGAGTTCCCCCAGCTTTCAGGAGGTCAAAAATGAGAAAACAAGGAAAAAAATGGGCGGCGTTTCTTTTGTGCTGCCTGTTGCTGCCGGTAACGCCGGTCAAAGCGGAAACGACGGTGATCGAAATTGTCGATTACCGCGATGGACAGGAATCTGTCCTGCAGACGTTTGGCACCGTGAAAAGCGCGGCGGATTATTATGCCAAGCACCGGGATGACGCCAGTGTCGCCAATCTGGGCGTGCGGCAGGATGGGAAGCTGATCGCCGTGGATCAGGGGATCGTCTTCTTCGCCTCGGAAGGCTGCAAGGTCAATACGGAATACAAGGATGCCGACACGGGTAACGACGGCTATCTCAACGGATGCTACGGCGCTGACGGTGCGGCGCTGGACACTGATTTCACACGCATGCAGGTGGATTTCAAAATTTCCGGCGTGCGCGGCCGGGTGAAGCTGGCAGAGGTGACGCTGGTTCCGCTGGATCAGGCTGGCAATTTAAGCAGCTATACGATCCGCGACGGCCGGCTGTATCATCAGATCCGTCAAAGTCAGTCGTCCTCGCGCTATGCGACGATGATCGATCTGGGGCCGGTTCCGGCATATTTGAGCAGTGCTGCTCAGCTTTACAGCTACGACGGTCACTATTTCTATGAAGATCCGGCGGTGATGCTGCAGGATTATCGCAAGGGAAGCACCGCGTCGTCAGTCAATCCCGCCGAACCCTTTTATTTTTATTATCAATATTTATCCCATCGCTCCTTGTCCTTTTACACGGAAGCGGAGCTGACGGATTATTTCCAGAAGACGCTGGGGATCGATCAGTCGATCGTTTCCTATCAGGACCGCGACCGCAATTCCGTTCACGATACACTGAACCAGTCGCTGTATTATGGCGAGGAAGGCGCATTCCTGCAGGCGCAGTCGCTGTATGGCTCCAATGCGTTAATGATGCTGGCGCTGTCGATGAACGAATCGGCCAGCGGCCGCAGTTCCCTGAGTTTTACGCGCAACAATCTGTTCGGCCATGCGGCGTATGACAGCGACGTCGAGGCCAACGCCAAGCGCTATTTCAAGTTAAGCAGCTCCATTTTATCGCATGCCAAAACCTATGTTTCCGCCAGTTATCTCAATCCGAAGAAGTTTCAGTATCACGGCGGATTTTTCGGCGACAAGGCCAGTGGAATGAACGTCAGCTATGCCTCCGATCCGTATTGGGGTGAGAAAGCGGCTTCCTATTATATGCAGCTGGACGAAGCGATGGGATTGAAAGATCTGAACCAGCTGACGCTGGGCATTCATACGGAAAATACCAGTCTTAAAATTCTGAGCGAACCCGCCGCTTCCGCAGAGGTACTCTACACGAGCGGAAAGACGGCGCCGCTGGCGTTAGTGTTATTGGAAAAGCTTGAGAATGGGGAAGGCACATGGTATAAGGTGCAGAGTGAAGCCGCGGTGGCGGAAGATTTTACCTATCGCTTTGAAGACTGCATCGGTTATCTGCCATCATCCAGCTTCCAGCTGATTTTAAACGCGGACCGATTGAATACGCTGCAGCTGAAATCCGCGGTCTTTGACGCGGGTGAAGGAACATTCCCGCAGGGCGGCAGCCGGATCGAAATCGATCTGTTGGAAAACAGCGAACCGTATGCGCCGGAGCCGACCCGGGAAGGCGGCGTCTTTGTCGGCTGGCAGGAAAACAACGGTGTTTATACGGCTGAATATAAGGAAATTCAGTCGATTTCGATGATTTCGCTGCCGAAGCAACAATTTGCGAGCGGTTCACGCATTGATCTCAAAGAAGGATCAGTCCTGGTTCAGTATGCCGATGGAACGCAGGAAGAGAAGCCGCTGACCAGTTCCATGGTGAGCGGATTTGATATGAACGCTGATGGGCCGCAGACGGTCACGGTGAGCGTCGGCACGGCGACGACCAGTTACGATATTGAGGTGTCCGAGCAGCTGACCCAAGCTCAGGATGCGCTCAAAGAGGATCTTCAGGCGCTGATTGACGCGATTGATCCGGCGGCGGTCACGGAGCAGCAGAAGACCGATCTGATTCAGCTGAAGCAGCGGCTGGACACGACGGAGGTTTCGGCCTGGACGATCGCCCAGATCCGTTCGCTGGATGCGCTGCTGAAACCACTGCTGGACGGCCAGCGCTCGCTGATTCTGAAATCCAAGGACAGCCAGTTTGCGGTTTCCGGACTGAGTCTGGCGCTGCCGCAGAAAAACCCAGGAAAGAAAAAAGGCATCCCGGACACCTACAAGCTGACGTTGAAAGAAACCGTGCCGGAGGCGGAGGTCCAGGCCCAGGTGAAGACGATTGCCAGCGGCAACGGCGCGGAGATTGAACAATGGTTCAGCGTGTCGGGACAGAAGAACTATGACAAAACGCTGACGCTGCGCACGCCTCTGTGCGTGACGATGAGTCTGCCGGAGGGCTGGGACAGCTCAAAGAAGGTAACGGTGTGGCGGCTGGAGGCCGGCGACGTCATCCAGATGCCGACGACCCAGAGCGCTTCGACGCTGACCTTCTCGACGGAAGCCTTAGGTCAGTTTGTGCTCGTCAGCCGTCAGACGGTTAACCAATATGAAGACGCGGCGCCGGTTGAGGTCATGACGATCGCCCAGAACGGTTTAGACTGGCCGCAGCTGATGATCAAGGCGCTGGCAGCCGTGATCGCGTTGTTAGTCCTGTTTATCACCGTCCTTGTTTTACAACGGCGGGCGGATAAAAAACGCCGCCGGGCCCTGGCGAGAAGAGCGAAACGCCAGCGTACCCGCCGCCGATAATTAAAAAAATCCGTGACGGATGAATTTCAGAAGTTCATTCGCTGCGGATTTTTATTCTTTGCGGGATTGGAAGATGTTTTCATGAATCGCCCGGGTGATCACGGCAATCGCTTCGCCGACGTCCTGCTTCATCCCCAGATTGATCCAATCCTGAAGCAAGCCGACAATCGCATGCGTATAAAAACGCACGATCAGTCCCTGTTCCTTGGCGCTTAAATCCGGATGGCTGAGTTGCAGCTGCTGGCGCAGGAAGCCTTCGTAAATCTCGCGCAGGACCGTGCCTAAATTGACCCGTCCGTAAGTGTGCAGGGCATGCATCGTAAACGCCGGATCCTGCCGCAGCTGAGCTGCCGCCGCTTCCAGAGACCGCGCCCAACTCTCCCGCGTCAATAGCGGTTGGACAACGGGGATCAGCCGGCTTTTTAGCAGCGCGTCCAGAATTTCGTATTTATCGGAAAAATGATAATAAAGCGTATTGCGGCTGACACCGGCCACATCGCTGATCTGTCCGATTTGCAGATCATCCAGCGATTTCTTGCGCATCAAGTTTTCTACGGCGTTGAAGATCGCCTGCCGGGTCAGTTCGGAAGTCGCCATCAGTCTCACTCCTTTTTCATTATTGTAACAAACCCCGGTTCCGCTGTCCAAATTCTTTTGGACAAATTGAGAAATTGCCCAAAAATCGAACAGAACAGGAGAGTGCCCATGGACAAGCGGCGATCCGTTTCTTATCATCAAGCACGGAGGGATAAGTTATGGAATACAACGATTTGCCAAAACCCGCAAGCGAGGCGACCCGCCAGATTCATCAAGCGATGAAGACGCTGCTGGATTTTGACGATCCGCATGAGAAGGAATGCGCGCTGCGCAACTGTCTGAAAAAAGTAGAAAATCTGGAAATCAAAAACGCGGAAGGCGAAGTGATCTGGAGTCAGAAAATCGCCTGTCTGGATCAGGAACAGGAAGTGGAAACGATCAATCCGAGCCTGTACCGCAACGCCTGGCTGAATCATCAGACCGGTTTGTTCAAGGTTGTCGACGGAATTTTTCAGGTCCGCGGCTACGATATGTCCAATCTGACCGTCATCGCCGGGGAAACCGGCTGGATCGTCTGCGATCCGCTGATCAGCTGTGAATGCTCAGCCGCGGCGCTGGCCTTAGTCAATGCCGTGCTTGGAACGCGGCCGGTTTCCGCGGTTGTGATTTCACATCCGCATCTTGATCATTTCGGCGGAATCAAGGGCATTGTCAGCGAAGAAGCGGTTCAAAATGGTTCGGTTCCGATCATTGTGCCCGAGCATTATACCGATTACGCCGCAAGCGAGAATGTCTATGCGATGAACGCGATGCAGCGGCGGGCCTGTTACCAGTATGGAACGGCGCTGGATTTTGGCGAAACCGGCGCGATCGCGATGGGGATCGGGATGGGGCAGTCGCGCGGGACGGTGACGTTTATCCGGCCTACGGATGAAATCCGGCAGACGGGGGAAAGCCGGATCATCGACGGCGTGGAATTTATTTTCCAGATGACGCCGGAAACAGAATCGCCGGCGGAAATGTGTTGGTATCTGCCGCAGTTTAAGGCCTTATGGATGGCTGAACTGTGCAATGCGACGATGCATAATTTATATACGCTGCGCGGCACGCAGATCCGTGACGGCAATGCGTGGGCGTTCGCGATCACGCAGGCCAGAGCGCTGTTTGGCAGCGAGGCCGAAGTGCTGTTTCAGGCGCATAACTGGCCGCACTGGGGGAATCAGGAAGTCAACGAAATTCTGGAGGAAACCGCGGCGGTGTACAAGTTCATCAACGATCAGACGCTGCTGTATATGAATAAGGGCCTGACGCCGAATGAAATTTCCCATACGATCCGGCTGCCGAAGTCGTTAGAAAGAGTGTGGACGACCCGGCCCTATTACGGTACGCTGTCGCACAATGCCAAAGCGGTCTATCAGCGCTATCTGGGCTGGTATGACGGCAATCCGGTCAATCTGAATCCGCTGCTCCCATCCGAGCAGGGGCAGAAGCTGATCGAGCTGGCCGGCGGCCTTGAGGCTGTGTTGGAACAAGCGGAAAAAGCACTGGAAAAGGGTGAATATCAATGGGCGGCGGAGCTGGCCAACGCCGTTGTCTTTGTCCATCCCGACCATATGAAAGCCCGCTATCTCTGCGCGGATGCCTTGGAACAACTGGGCTATCAGGCTGAATCCGGCCCCTGGCGCAACTGTTATCTCAACGGCGCGGACGAACTCCGCCACGGGGTCAAAACAGGCCGGCAAGCGAAAAACTCCGGGGATCTGGCCCGCTGTATGGACAGCCGCATGATGCTGGACTATCTGGGTATTCTGATTGACGGCGAACAGGCGGAGGACAAGGATATCAAGCTGAACTTGACAATCACGGACACCCAGGAAAAGTTTTGCGTGCATCTGATTCACGGCGCTCTGTTAGTTTATCCAAAGATTCACGAAAAAGATGCCCGGGCGACGCTGACGATGCCGCGAATGGGGCTGGCGGCCATACTTTCCCGCAATGGGGATCTGCAGGCAAAGCTGATTCAGATCGACGGCGATCCGAATTGTATCGCGGAGCTGACGGAGGCCATTACCGATTTTGACAAACGCTTCGCGATCATCGAACCATAGCGTAAAAGTAAAAAGAAAACGTGGCGAGGACAGATTGTTTTTCAAACTGGAACAGCGCGGAAGCAAAAAAACTTGGCAAGGACAGATTGCCTTTCAAACCGGAAAGGCAGCCTGCAGACCAAGTTTTTTTTATTGGCTTTTTAAGACTTTTATAATTTCAAAATTATATCAGAGATCAACGCCCAGAACCCGCGCCAGGTTGCCGCCCAGGATCCGCTGCTTTGCGTCTTCATCAATCGGCAGACGCAGGATTTCATTCATCGCTTCCGTGATTTTTTCAGCGTTGTTGTAAGGAAAATCCAATCCGAACAGACACAGCTCATCGCTGGTCATGTGCAGCAGTGTCCGCACCTTCTCCTGACCCAAATACCATAAGCGGTTGCGGTCGTTGTCAAACACGCTCGTTAATCCGGCGTAGACGTTGCACTTGCCGGTTTCCTCCGCGCGGTTGTTCAGGATCACGGCCAGCGCTTCGTTAAAGAAGCAATAGCCGCCGACGTGTTCCATCGAGAATTTCAAGTCTGGAAAATGCCAGGCGACTTCGTCAAACAGCAGCGGCTGATAATCCTTGATCCGATGCCAGTGCACGCCGGTATGAAACGACAGGAATAATCCCGCTTCTTGTGCGGCCGCATAAACCTGGAACGCTTTCGGTCCGTCGATCGCAAATTTCTGGAAAGCCGGATGCAGCTTGATGCCTTTCAATCCCAGTTCGCGGATTTCTCTGACCTGTCCGGCCAGATCCTGTCCATGGATGTCCACGACGCCGAAGCCCGTCAGCTCCGGATGGGCTTTCAGTTCTTCCGCCATCCACAGGTTTGGGTTATAGTCCAGACCCCATTCGTAAAATGGTGCGAAACAGACGCATTTCTCAATTCCTGTTTTATCCATGATTTCAAGCAAAGCGCTGACCGTTCCGTCTGCCCGCTGATCCCGGCGGAACACATGCGCATGATTGGCAAATATTTTCATAATCCGATCTCTCCTTCTGTTTAGATTATACAAGGCTGATGAAAAAAGAAAAGAGGAGGGAGGGGGAAAAGCGTCAATTCAGGATTGACATTTTTACCTTTTAGTAATACAGTTAATACAGATAGTACAGATGATACAGATTGGAGGCGGAAGCTTGTTTCTGATCAATACGCAAAGCAACGAACCGATTTACGAACAGATTAAACGTCAGATCGTGCGGTTCGTGGAAGCCGGCGTGCTGCAGCCGGATGAAAAATTGATTTCGGTGCGCTCGCTGGCCCAGCAATTAAATATCAATCCCAACACCGTGCAGAAAGCCTATCAGGAACTGGAAGTGGAAGGTGTGCTGTATACGCTGCCGAAAAAAGGGGTGTTTGTCCGCGGCCGGCCTGCGAATGGAAAAGTTTGCGGTGTGGAAACGGAAGTCCGGCAGCTGCTGAAGTTATGCCGCACCCTGAAGATCAGCACGGACGAGTTGATCGAAATCATAAGGAAGGAAGGGGAAAATAATGTTGATTGTTGACAACATAACAAAGTCGATTCAATCGAAGGCAATCGTCAAGGATTGCAGCCTGAGCGTGCAGGCCGGTCAGATTTGCGGGCTGGCGGGACCTAACGGTGCCGGGAAAACGACGCTGCTCAACTGCATCGCGGGCGTGTTGGTACCGGAAGCGGGACGGATTGAACTGGATGGTAAAGATTTAATTCATGAACCGCTGAACCGGAAAGCGCTGTTTTTGATCAGCGAGGACTTTGACGAAGGTCAGTTTTTCACGATTCGTCAGATGAAAGAATTTTACAGCATGTTTTATCCGCTTGATGAGGAGGTGTTTGCGCAGCATTTAAAGCATTTTCAGCTGGCGGAAAAGCTGCGGATCAGCAGCCTGTCGAAAGGTCAGAAACGTCAGGCGTTGTTTTCCATTGCGCTGAGTCTGGATCTGCGGTTATTGATGATCGACGAAGTGTTCGACGGCCTGGATTGGAACGTCCGGCGGTATCTCATGCGGTGTCTGACGGATAAGATCAGCGATGGATCCATGGGCGTGCTGCTGGTCTCGCACAGTTTAAAAGAGATCAAGGGAATTTGCGATCATTGTTTCTTGATGAAGGATCAGACGATCGTCGCTCAGCAGGATCTGCTGGAGAATCATCTGTTTCGCGTGCAGCTGGTGTTTCTCAAGGAGTGTGAGCTGGATTTGAAGACGCTGGAAATCGTGCAGGCCGAGCGGATCGGAAAGTGCTGGAATGCCGTTGTGCGCGGAGAGGAACAGGCGATCCGCGGCGTAATTGCCGGGCTGTCCCCGGCGTTGGCCGACGTTCAGCCGCTCAGTCTGGAGGATTATTTCAGCCTGATGACAGATTCGACATGGAAGGGGGATGAGGAGAATGACGGAGAAGTATTTTAAATATTTGATGAAACAATCGCTGCCGCTGTTTGCGTTGATTTTGGTTTTTGGGCTGTTGTTCTCGCTCGGTTTTATCAATCCGGATAATCTTCCGGCTTATTTGGCCATCGTATCGCTGGCGATTCCGTTTCTGTTTCAGTTCTGGCAGTTCCGGCGAAAAACGGCGTACACCTATGGGGCGCTGCCAATGGATCGAAAGAAATTTGTCATTGCCCGGCTCGGCGTTGTTCTGTTTCTGGTGCTGGTTCCGGCGATCCTTCTTCTGTTCGCGGTGGTCGTTCGCGAGAGCATCTCTTTTACCTCGATGATCTCGCTGATGTTGAACTGGATCTGCCATCTGTTTCTGATGACTTCGCTGAATCTGTTGATTCTGAGCGTCTGCCATTCAGCTGCGGAAGGGATCATTGCGTTAGCTGGATATCTCTTGTTGCCGATGACGATTCTTAATAATCTGTCCGATATCCTTCGTCAGCATCTTCTGTTTGGGTTTAACAGCCCCCGATGGCTGGACTTTCTATCACCCTGGATCTATGGCTTCAGTAAGATGAGCGGCGATTTTCAGGCGTTTTTAACCGGTGCCTTTACGGGAGAGCGCTGGGATGGGATGGAATTAGGGCTTGTCTTTCTGATCGGCGCGGCGGCTCTGGCGCTGACCCTGCGTTTAAGCCGGAAATTCCACAATGAGGAGGCCGGGAAAGGCTTCCGCTCAGCAGGGGTGCTGCCGGTTTTATCCTCGGCTTATGCGTTTCTGCTGATGTTGAACTGCACTCAGGGTTTGCCGCGCGACCGCAGCTGGATTATGATGGCGCTTCTGATGATTCTTGTTTATTTCGGAGGGCTGATGCTTTACCGGCAAAGCTTGAGACCATCGCGTAAAGAAGTCGTTGGTTTTCTGGCGATAGGATTGATCGCGTGGGGGATTAACCTGGGGATTCGTCCGCTCTGTTACCGTCTTGATAAACGGGAAATTCAAAAAATGAACGAAGTATCCATGGAATATTATTTATATAACGACAAGCGGATGATCCCCGAAAATCTGCTATGCAAGGTCGAAGTTGATCAGGTAAAGGATCCGTTAGTGCTGAACGAATTGCGGGGGTGGATGAAAACTTCGCTGGAAGGAATTTATCAAGATGCCAGCTACTACGAATATGATGACTGGAACGATGATGCTTCGCGGGCAATGCAGGTGCGTTTTCACGATTATAAAAATTTAACTTATTATAAGAATATCCCGGTAGATTTAATGTCCGGCAGCAAAGTTGTCCAGCTGTTTTATCAGCAGGATCTGCCGGAAGGCTGCCAGCCACAATGAACCGAAACAGTCATAAGATTTAACTGATCATTTAATTTTGAACTTAGCTAAAAAGCTGCACAAACTTTCTGTTCGTGCAGCTTTTATGGATACCTTTACTAATGATTTGAATGACATTTAATTTTAGAGGTTTGCCAAGCGATTACCCTTTACACGATTATGCAATTTCAGTTTCTTTCGATTTTCATTTAAACAAAGAAAGTAAATCGCAGATTAAAAACACTCCGCACGAAACGGAGTGTTTTGTAAAAATTCAGCCAAGATATTTGATCGCCAACATGAATACGCCCAGAATAAACAGGACAACGCCGGTGACCTGATTGAGCTTTTTCGGTTCCGCCTTGTTGGCGAAGCGCGCGGCGATCATCGCGCCCAGATAGGTGAAGAAGACGCTGCTGATCAACGGGAACCACTGGATCGTGCCGCTGATCGCAAAATGACTGAGAGCACCCGTTAAGGCGGTAAACGTCATGATGAACACGCTGGTGCCGACCGCTGTTTTTAAATCATAACCCAGCACGCTGACTAAGACCAGCAGCATCATCATGCCGCCGCCGGCGCCGATAAAGCCGCAGATTAAACCGATCAGGACGCCGCAGGCCAGTGATAACGACGCTTTCTGTTTCGCGGTGCGGGTCTGATTTTTGGAGCTGGCGCTCATGACCGGCTTGACGATAAAGCGGATACCGAGGATCATCGTGATCCAGACGGAGAAGCTGCCCAGCGTCGTCTGCGGCACTAACGAGCCCAGCCAGCTGCCGACCATCGTAAAGATCACCGTCGAGATCATCATGATCAAGCCGTTGCGGATGTCCAGATTCTTGTGCTTGTAATAAGTGAAGGCTGAAACAGCCGAGGCCAGCACGTCGGAGGCCAGCGAGATGCCGACGGCTTCATAAGCGTTGAAGCCCAATAAGGTGACCAACATCGGCGTGATGACCGCGGCCGCCGACAAGCCTGCCAGTCCGGTCGCAATGCCCGCGCCTAATCCCGCGATCATCGTGACGATCAAAATAGTCATATTCATCAATTCAGCTCCTTTGAATAGTTTATTTGTAAACTATTTATAAATTATAAAGAGCGGAGAACGAATGTCAAGAAAAACTGTCTGCGCTTGTTGACAAAGCTGGTGATTTGTCAAAAAAACCGCTGGGATTCAGCGGTTTTGGCGTTGTGCAAGCGGGATGTAATCGGCTAAGTCACCGACGTATTTGCCGGCTGGCCGAACGATCTTGTCGCAATACAGCTTGTTTTCAATGTTGTGGGCAAGCCAGCCGACCATCCGGCTGGCGGCGAACAGCGGCGAGTAACAATCTTCCGGGATGTCCAGCATGGAATAAACCAGCCCGCTGTAAAAGTCGATGTTGCTGCTGACATGAATTCCTTTGCGGCGCAAGATGACCTGCTTCGCCAATTCTTCAGTGCGGCGGTAGAACTGATATAAGCGGGAACGGTTTTTCTCCTGAGCCAGAATTTCAATCTGCGCTTTTAAGATTTCGCTGCGCGGGTCGGAAAGGGTGTAGACGGCATGCCCCATGCCGTAGATCAAACCTTTGCCGTCGAAGAACTGCTTATCCATGATCTGTTCTAAAATCTGGGTGATCTGTGCGTCGCTGGCGTCCAGCCCCAGCCGCATCAGCATCGCGTCCATCATCCGCCGGGCGGAGATGTTCGCTCCGCCATGGCGCGGACCTTTCAGCGAGCCTACGGAAGCCGCCATCGCAGAATAGATATCCGTACCGGTGGAAGCGACGACGATATTGGTAAATGTGGAATTGTTGCCGGAGCCATGATCGGCGTGCAGCACCATCATCAGATCCAGAATCTTCGCTTCCTGCGGGGTGAACTGTTGATCGGGTCTTAATAAGGACAGGATGTTCTCCGCGATCGACAGCTCAGGCTTCACCGGATGGACGATCAGGCTCTTGTTTTCAAAGAAATGCGCTTTCGCGGCCATCGAGTAGCACAGGATCGCCGGCATTTTCGCCAGGATCGACAACCCCTGGTCCAGCGTGTTGGCAACCGAGATATCGTCAGCCAAAGGATCCTCCCCATACAACATCAACAAAGCCTTCTGGATCTGGTTCATCACGTTCATGCTTGGATAACGCAGGATGTTGGTCGCCAGAAAGCCCTCCGGCAGCGTGTAGCGTCCGCGCAGTTCAGCGGTAAACAGATCCAGCTCCGACCGGCTTGGCAGATGCCCGAATAAAATCAGAAAGCACGTTTCCTCATAACCGCAGATCTGATCTTGATCGAGATTCCGGCACAGCTGGGTGATCGGAATCCCCCGATAGTACAGCTCACCGCGATCGTCCACCTTTTTCCCGTCGACTAGCTTGTAGCCGACGACGTCGGCGATCCGGGTCAGACCGATCAAGACGCCGGTGCCGTCTTCATTGCGAAGACCTTTCTTTACGTCATATTTTGTGTATAATTCATTGTCGATTTTATTTTCCGGGATTGATTCCTGGAAGATCTTCTGCAGCTGACTGTTCATGATTTCACCTCAATAGTTCTAGTTTACTACAAAAATGAAAGAAATGACACAGGAAAGAAAACAATTTACTTTTCTGTGTAAAGACTTTCAAAAGCGGAAACGAGCTGATATAATAAAGTCTATGAAAGAAGGGGTTGGATGAAGACACTGGCGGAAAAAATCTTAGCGGCGCATTGCATAGCGGGCGAGCTGAAGGCGGGAATGCCGATTGAAATCAAGATTGATCAGACGCTGACACAGGATGCGACGGGGACGATGGCTTATTTACAATTTGAGGCGATGGGATGCGAGCGGGTCAAGACGGAATGCTCGGTGAGCTATGTCGATCACAACACGCTGCAGAACGACTTTGAAAACGCTGACGATCATCAATACCTGCGCACGGTCGCGGATCGTTACGGCATTCTGTTCTCCCGGCCGGGCAACGGGATCTGTCATCAGGTGCAGTTGGAGCGGTTTGACAAACCGGGCAAGACGCTGCTGGGTTCGGATTCCCATACGCCGACCGCCGGGGCGATGGGGATGATCGCAATCGGCGCGGGCGGACTGGACGTGGCCTGCGCGATGGCGGGTATGCCGTTTTCCTTAACGATGCCGAAGATCGTCAACGTGCGGCTGATCCACCGGCTGCCGCATGGCGTCGGGGCGAAGGATATTATCCTGAAGGTTCTGTCGCTGATGAGCGTCAAAGGCGGCGTCGGCAAGATCCTGGAATATACTGGTGAAGGTCTGCTTGATTTAAGCGTACCGGAGCGCAGTACGATCTGCAACATGGGGGCGGAGCTGGGCGCGACGACGTCGCTGTTTCCCAGCGATGAAAATACCCGTGAGTTTTTAACCAAGCAGGGCCGTGCGGCTGACTTTATCGAGCTGAAGCCCGATGCGGACGCTGTGTATGACGAAGTGATCGAAATTGACTGCGCCGCGCTGAAACCGCTGGTCGCTTGTCCGCATTCCCCGGATTTAGTCAAGCCGGTCGAGGAGCTGGCGGGGTTGAAGGTCGATCAGGTCGCGATCGGTTCCTGTACGAATTCCTCGTTTACCGATTTGCTGGAGGTGGCCCGGATTCTCAAAGGCAAGACCGTTCATCCGGAAGTTTCACTGGTGATTTCCTTCGGCTCCAAGCAGGTGCTGCGGATGCTCAGCCGCTGCGGGGCGCTGGACGATCTGATCGCGGCGGGGGCGCGGGTGCTGGAAGCGACGTGCGGACCGTGTATCGGAATGGGACAGAGTCCGCAGTCAAACGGCGTCTCGCTGCGCACGTTCAACCGCAACTTCTATGGCCGCAGCGGCACGCTGAGCGCAGGGATCTATCTTGTTTCCCCAGCCACCGCGGCTGCCAGCGCGATCGCCGGGGTTCTGTGCAGCGCGGAAACGATCGACTATGCCAAGCCGGAGATGCCGGACGCTTATCTGATCGACGACACGATGCTGATCCAGCCCAGCTGCGATCCGGCGGTGGAAATAAAACGCGGCCCGAACATCAAGCCGTATCCGGTCAAGACCCCGTTAGCGGAAACGATTGAAGCGCAGGTCATGATCAAGGTCGGGGACAACATCACAACCGATCACATCATGCCGGCCGGAGCCAAGATTTTGCCGTACCGCAGCAACATCGAAAAGATCAGCGAGTTCTGTTACAGCCAGATCGATCCGCAATTCCACGATCGCTGTCTGCAGTATGGGGGCGGGTGGATTATCGCCGGGGAGAACTACGGGCAGGGCAGCTCGCGCGAACATGCCGCGCTGGCGCCGATGTATCTGAAGATTCAGGCGGTGATCGCCAAGAGCTATGCCCGGATTCACCGCCAGAATTTGATCAACGCCGGAATTGTGCCGCTGGTCTTTGAGCGGCCGGACGACTATGAGCGAATTGCGATGCTCGATACGCTGGCGCTGGACTGCGGCAAGCTGGCGGAAGGCCAGCCGCTGACGATCACGGACGCGAAGGGCTTCTCCTTCACGGTCCAGCATCATTGTACTGCGCGGGAGCTGGAAATTCTGCGGGCCGGCGGTCTGTTGAACCTGATTAAAAACAAGAATCAGAAAACTGAAGCATAACCTGAAAGCTGACGCAAGTCAGCTTTCTTGATGTTTTCTTCAACTTTGAAATGCTTAGGCCAATGCTTTCAGTGGCAGATCGCGCTTATTAACAGAAAAACAAAATTGAACTTCCCGATAAGAAAGCGTATAATCAGACAAGTTCAGAGAAATGGGGGAAGACAATGTTTACCAATCAAAAGTTAAAACAGCTGATCATACCGTTAGTGATCGAACAGATTCTGGCGGTGTTGGTCGGCATGGCAGATATCATGATGGTCAGCAGCGTTTCTGAGGCTGCGGTTTCGGGCGTATCGCTGGTCGATTCGATCAGCATTCTGATCATCAATATCTTTGCGGCGCTGGCCACCGGGGGCGCGGTTGTCGCGGCGCAGTATCTCGGCCGGCGGGAAGAGGAACAGGCGTGCTTCTCCGCGAAGCAGCTGATCTTGTGTACGACGGCGATTTCCGCGGTGATCATGGTGATGTTTCTGATTTTCGGTCATCAGCTGATTTCCCTGATCTTCGGCAAGGTGGATCCGGAGGTGCTTGCCAGTGCGCAGACCTACCTGTTTATCACGTCGATGTCCTATCCGTTTATCGCGTTGTATAATTCCTGCGCGGCGTTATACCGGGCGATGGGCAATTCACGGATTTCAATGGTGACGTCGCTGATCATGAATTCGCTCAATATCGTCGGCAACGCGATTCTGATTTACGGTTTGGGCATGGGCGTGGAAGGTGCGGCGATCCCGACGCTGATTTCGCGGATCGTCTGCGCGGTGCTGATCGTCGTGATGCTCCGGCATCGGCAGGATCAGATCCGTTTGGATTCGTATTTCCATCTGGGCTTTGACTGGACGATGATCAAACGGATCTTACAGATCGGTGTCCCGAACGGATTAGAAAACGGCATGTTTCAGATCGGCAAGATTCTGGTACAGAGCTTAGTCGCGATGTTCGGCACCGCTTCGATCGCGGCCAACGCCGTCGCCAACAACTTCGCGTCGATGGAAGTCATTCCCGCCGCGGCAATCGGTCTGGGCTTGGTCACGGTGGTCGGCCAGTGCGTCGGCGCCGGGAAGATCGAGGAAGCGCGATATTATACGAAGAAGCTGATGAAATGGGCGTATATGGCTTCGATCGCTTTGAACGTCTGCATTCTGCTGGGAGCGAACGTCTTACTGAAGCTGTATAATCTGTCGCCGGAAACGCTGGATATCGCATTTAAGCTGTTGTTTATCCATGGCTTCTTCGTGATGGTGATCTGGCCGGTTTCCTTCACGCTGCCCAATGCGCTGCGGGCAGCCAACGACGCGCGTTTTACGATGAGCGTTTCGATTGCGTCGATGTGGATCTGCCGGATCGGTCTGAGCTATGTGTTCGGGCTGGTTTTCAAGCTGGGCGTCGTCGGCGTCTGGCTGGCGATGATCTGCGACTGGTTTGTGCGTTCCGCTTTCTTTGCGGTTCGCTTCCGCGGCGACCGCTGGACCCGCCGTCAGTTAATCGAAGGCTGAGGCCGGTATCTGAAGTAGGGACAGCCGGGAAAGCGGCAGGAATGTCGTGTGCCGCAAAGGACTGTTGGAAGGCTCTCATGCTTCAGCCGATTTTTGACGAGCATCCCAAGCTGGCGCAATTTCAGCTGACGGCGGGGATGGTTGCTCGGCATAAGGGCTGGCAATATTGTCGGATCTGATCACACCGTCAACATTGCTGAAGCGAAATCCTGCTTATCTGAAAGTCTTTGAGCTTCAGGATGGGATTGGCTGATCGTGATCCGCAAGCTGATGTTTACGATCGGCACGCAGGGCCGCTTAATCGAGCTGATTTATCAAGACCAAGGGGAAATTGAAGAATTCTGACAGAGCGCAGGATTCTTTTCTTTTTCTGTGGTCCGTTTCCTCAGGAATCATTCTAAAAAACTTGAAAATAATTCAATGTTTCGCTACAATGAAGAAAACAGGAAAAAGAAGGGTGGCGATCCCGATGCATGATATCTGGAATCCATGGCATGGCTGCACGAAGATCAGCGAGGGCTGCGAGCATTGTTATATGTATTTTCTCGACCGCCAGCGGGGGCAGGACGGAGCCCAGATCCGGCGGGTTGCAAGTGGCTTCGACATGCCGGTAAAGAAAGACCGGCGCGGATATTATAAGATTCTAAGCGGCGAGCGGGTGCGCGTATGCATGAACTCTGATTTTTTCCTGGCTGAGGCTGACCTCTGGCGAAAGGAAGCCTGGCAGATCATGAAAAAACGTTCGGACGTTATCTTTTTCCTGCTGACAAAACGTCCTGAGCGTGTGGCGGCGTGTCTTCCGGCGGATTGGGGAACGGGTTGGGAAAACATCTTTTTTAATGTGACCGTGGAGAATCAGAAACGGGCGGAATCGCGGATGGACTGGTTATTGAAGCTGCCGTTTCAACATAAAGGGGTGATGTGCGCACCCTTGATCGGTCCTGTCGACTTGTCGCCATGGCTCGCCAGCGGCCAGATCGAACAGGTGATCTGCGGCGGGGAAAATTACGATGGCGCGCGGCCTTGCGATTATCGCTGGGTTCAAGCTCTGGGGGCGCAATGCCGCCGGGCCGGGGTGACTTTTAATTTCATCGAAACCGGCTCGGTTTTTGTCAAAGACGGGAAAACATACCGCATGCCGTCCAAGCGCCTGCAAAGTGAAATGGCGTGGAAATCCGGACTCAGCTTCCGCGGCCGTCCGCAGGTCTTTCATTTGAAAGACGAATATGGCCCAATTCCGCCGGAACGGTTATATCAGCCTTATTTTGGATCCCATTGCCAGCGCTGCGGCGGACAGCTGACCTGCAACGGCTGCACCCACTGCGGGCGCTGTGAGAAAAAGCAGACGACGTCAGGACACCCATTGCAGCTTGATCGGATTACCGGAAAGAAGGACTGAACGACGTTAAAAATCGGCGAATTTTCCAAACTGAAGCCGATCTTGATCCGCAAGCTCCGCTGCTGGTTGTCCGGGGGCTGGAAGAAAACGGAAAGCATCTCAACGGCCCCGATCGGCAAATCATACAGTACGGACTTTGGAATGAAATGGATTCGCAGCGATATCTGACTGAGATTCAGATCCCGGTCCGCAATGAAATTGAAGTTCCTCCTGGCTCACGAACAAGAGGAATTTTATTTTTTACTTGACTCTCACAGCGTGTCAGGGTTTATCGTGAGATCACACGAAAGGAAGGCATCGTGTGGCGCACGTATATCGACGCCCATGAGAGGCATGCCGATCCTGGCCCTCAAGCCATATTCACCTGGCTTTGACCGTCTGGAAGCGCCGCGGGTGGTCAAACTGGTGTGAGGCGCTGGCAATGAATTTGGAACAATCCGACGAGTTTAACTGAAAAACGAATCTTTTTTTTTATTAAGACCACGGACAGGAAAAGCGCGGCGGCTTCAAAAAGAAACTGCCTGAACGATGTTTTTTTTGATTCGGGAAACCGGCGAGGAGAATCCGTTCGCAAATCCTGCCGGAATGGCTTTGGCGCAAACGTTTAGCAAATTCAGTCCGGATTTTGAAAAAGAATGGCAATCGAATACTGTTAACCCTGTGAAAAAGACCTGATTCTTGATCGGCGGGCTGGAACATACACTGTCAAACAGGAGGCGCTGTATGAAAAAGATTGCGGTATTTTTTCTGACGCTGACGTTGTTCTGGACGCCGCTGCACGCGGATGGTTCGTATATTGTGATCAGCGGCAACGACGGCAATGTTCTGGAAGCTGAAAATGAACACGAAGTTCGCTCGATCGCCTCGATCTCAAAAATCATGACCGCGGTGGTCGCGCTGGAAAACGGGGATTACATCGACCAGTGGATTATCGGCGACGAAGTGACGAATGTGACAGGCAGTATGATCTGGATTCAGAAAGGGCAGCAGGTTTCGATGCGTTCGCTGCTTTACGGCATGATGTTAAAGAGCGGCAACGATGCGGCGGTTGCGATCGCCCACCGGGTCGGGGGCGGATCGGTTGAAAAATTCATTCAGATGATGAATGAAAAAGCGGCGGCGCTGGGGATGAAGGATACAGAATTCCATAACCCCAACGGCATGGACGTTGAGGAGGAAGGCAATTATTCCACGGCGTATGATATGGCGCTTTTGATGCAGTACGCGATGACGCTGCCGCAGTTTCGGGAGATCGTTGCGACGCAGTTTTACACAAGCGAATGGGGCTCACGCTGGAAAAATTCCAACAAGCTGCTGAGTAATTTTGAATTCTGTACCGGCGGCAAGACCGGTTTCACCAACAAGGCCGGGGAAACGCTGGTCACCGCAGCGCAGAACGGCGAGCTGGAATACATCGTCGTGACGCTGGCCGTGCCGGACCGCTGGACGTTTCACGAACAAAAGTATCGGAAAGCGATGGAAATGTGCGAGCTGATCACGCTGCAGCCGGCCGGTTCGATCGAACAGGAAGGCTATATCGCTCAGCTGGACCAGCCGTTTGAAGTCGTCGTTAAAAAGGAAGAAGCGGGACAGGGACAGTACACAATGACGCTCGATAAAAGTAAAAATGAGCTGACGCTGTGCTGGACCGATCCTTCGCACACGGTGGTCAAGACACTCCCGGCCGTTAAGCCGCCGCGGAAGTTCTGTTTCTGGAGGTGGTGCGTATGAATCTGATCTGGATCCTGTTGATTCTGGCTTCACTGACGTATGGTCTGTTGACCGGATCAGTCAGTTCTGTGAATCAGGTAATCGTCAACGTCGGCCGCGAGACGCTCGAGCTGGCGCTGCCGTTGGTGGCGGCGACCTGTTTCTGGAGCGGAATTCTCAATATCGCGCGGGAGGTCGGCCTGCTGAATATGCTGCAAAAGCTGTTGTCTCCATTGCTGCGGTTTCTGTTTCCGGATCTGCGCGACGATCCGGAAGCGCTGGGCTACATTGCCGCCAACATTACAATCAATGTATTCGGACTGGGCTCGGCCGCAACGCCCAGCGGCCTTAAGGCGATGGAGTGCATGCAGCGGCACAATCCGGAAAAGAAAACCGCCAGCCGTGCAATGGTCACGTTTTTAGTGCTGAACACCGCCGGCGTGACCATCTTGTCAACGACGATCGTTTCGCTGCGCGCGCAGTTCGGCGCGCTGAATCCGACCGATTTCATGCCGCTGGCGATCATTGCGACCAGCTGTGCGTCGATCGGCGGCCTGGCGCTGGATCGGTGGGTGAATTACCGTGGAAAGTAGCCTGTATATTCTGCCGATCTTAATCCTTTTGATCTTCGCGTTCGCCCTGCTGCGGAAGTTCAATGCCTACGACGCGTTTGTCAGTGGCGCGAAAGAGGGACTATCGTTGTTTGTCACGCTGTTTCCGAGCTTGCTGGCGATGATGTTTGCGGTGTCGCTGCTGCGGGAAAGCGGGCTGTTTACCGTGATGGCCCGACAGCTGGGCAACGTGTTTCCTGCGATTCCTTCGGATATCTTCGCGCTGGCCTTCTTCCGTCCGATCTCCGGCAGCGCGTCGCTGGCGATTCTCGTCGATATCTTGAAAACGCTGGGACCGGATTCGCTGGCCGGCAAAATGGCAAGCGTCATTCAGGGCTCGACGGATACGACGCTCTATGTCATCACGCTCTACTTCTCTTCGGTCGGTGTGAAGAAAATCAAAAATTCGCTGCCGATCGGTTTGTTTGCGGATGTGATCGGCATCGGTGTAGGTATCTGGCTGACGCTGCAATTCCTTGTTTAACGCCGATTTCTCTGTTCTTTCCCGGTCTTGTCTGGTAAAATAAGAAGGCAAAGGATGGAGATAAACGATGGATCGATTACAAAAAATTATTGCGGCCAGCGGTCTGACCTCCCGGCGCAAGGCGGAAGAATGGATTCTGCAGGGACGCGTCAAGGTCGACGGACAGGTCGTAACGGAGCTGGGTGTAAAACCGCGCAAAGGGGCTTTGATCGAAGTTGACGGCAAAGCCATCGCGCGTGAAGATAAAGTCTATTATGTCATGAACAAGCCGAAGAAGGTGCTGTGTACGCTCAATGACGAGCATGACCGGCGGACGGTTGTGGA
Organism: Holdemania sp. 1001302B_160321_E10; assembly: GCF_015552275.1. Classification (NCBI taxonomy): domain Bacteria; kingdom Bacillati; phylum Bacillota; class Erysipelotrichia; order Erysipelotrichales; family Erysipelotrichaceae; genus Holdemania; species Holdemania sp. 1001302B_160321_E10. The sequence continues at coordinate 60,619 of NZ_JADNEM010000016.1, forward strand.
TTTGATGACGGATGTGCCGCAGCGGGTGTTCCCGGTCGGCCGGCTGGACTACGACACAACCGGCGTGCTGATCATGACGAACGACGGAGAATTCGCGAATGAAATTATTCATCCCCGCTATCATATCGCCAAGGTGTACGAGGTGACGATCAACGGGATTTTGAAAACGGAAGAAATCAAACAGCTGGAACAGGGCGTCGTACTGGACGATGGAATCAAGACGCTGCCGGCGAAGCTGTGGGTGACGAACAAGGATTTCGCACATGAACAGACGATGTTTGAATTGACGATTCAGGAAGGCCGCAACCGGCAGATCAAGCGGATGCTGGAAGTCTTTGGCTACGAGGTGCGCCGGCTGCATCGGCGCTCGTTGGGTCCGATCACGGTCCGCGGCTTGAATCCTGGCGAATATCGGCTGATGAAACCGTTTGAGGTCAAGCAGCTGCGCCGGCTGGCGAACGAGGGACGGCTGAAATAATGCGGTACAGTACATTGTTGTGGGATCTGGACGGCACGCTGTATGATTTTGAAAAAAATCAGGAGCGGTCGCTGCGGCGGATCCTGGAGGAATTCGGCGTAGACGCCAGCGAGGAAAATGTGGCGTGTTATCTGCGGATTAATCATCAGCTGTGGTCGGATTACGAGCAGGGGCTGATCGGCAAGCAGGTGATCGAGGATACCCGCTTTCAGCGGACGTTTGACGAACTGGGCGTTGCCGCCGACGGTCTGGCGGCTTCCCGGGCTTACCGCAAACTGCTGATGCAGGGCTACGATCTGCTTGCGGGCGCGCGTGAAATCATGGAAGCACTGCAGGGAAAAGTGGAAATGGACGTCATCACTAACGGCGACGGTCCGACCCAGCGGCAGCGGTTAGCGGGCGCGGACATGGCGAAGTATTTTACACATCTGTTCATTTCGGATGAGCTAGGTGTGCAGAAGCCGCAGGCGGAATTCTTTGCGCCGGTGCTGCGAACCATCGCGGAAAAAGATCCGCGGCAGATTCTGGTGATCGGCGACTCGCTAAGCTCGGATATCGCCGGCGGTCAGGCGGCGGGATTGGATACTTGTTGGTTCAATCAGAAGCATCTGCCGCTGACGTTAAAGCAACAGCCGACCTGGCAGATCGACGCGCTGGATCAGCTGTTGGAAATCTTATAACGAGAAGAAGAAAGAAAACAACGGACTTTGCCTCTGGCTCAAGCCGGCAGAAGTTCGTTTTTTTGTGCGGAAAATAGGACTTTCTGAATCCGGACTTGACCCGGTTCAAGAAATTGGGTAAAGTTTTTTTAAGGATTTAATTTGAATCGCAAGGGGAAAGAAAATCAGTCTTAAGGATCGGGGAAATCATCAGCTGGTTGGATGTGTCTGATGATTTTGCGCATAATGTTAAAAAAACTGACAGATGGAGGGCGGAAACATGGAAATCCAGCAGTTGAAATATTTTGTCAGCGCCGTTGAATATGGCAGTATCGTCAAGGCGTCGCAAGCCTTGTTCATCACCCGGCAGACGATCAGCGCTGCGCTGACGCAGCTGGAAAACGAACTGGGTTTCAGTCTTTTAGAAAGGGGAAAGAACGGCGTCGAATTGACGAATGAGGGACGGCTTTTTTACGATCGGATCGCCCGTCAGTTTGATGAATTCAACCAAATTGAAAAGGAAATGAGGGAGTTTTCCAGTCAGTACCGGCTGCCGATCAAACTGGGGATCGTCAGCTGGGCGGATCAGCGGGAAGTCGCCATTTTTGAAAACTGGATTCAGGAACATCCCGAAGTTCAGGCAGAGATTTTGTTTCTGAGCGGAAAGCAAAGCAACGCGCTGCTCAAACAGGGCGAGCTGCATTTCTGTCTGACAACCATGCCCAGCGAGGCCAATCTGAACTTTACCAGCGAACAAGTCGCGGAATATCCGCTGATGCTTGCCGTGCATAAAGCCAATCCTTTAGCGCAGAAGACCGTCGTTACCGCGCAGGATTTTCACACCCAGACGATTCTGACGACGACGCTGGGCTATGGGGCGCTGGAATATACCGGTCAGAAATGGATGCCGTTTGAGCCTGAGCAGCGCCAGATCTGCTCGGAAGATCCGCTCTACCTGTATTCGCTGTTGGCGATTAACCGCGGGGTTATGGCCTGCCATGGGCAGAATACGCTGATCAATCAGATGCGGGATATCCGCCTTTTTCCGATGGTTTTACCTTCCCTTATTTTCTGCGGACGTCCTCCGCGACGATGCGGAAACGCCAATATGACGAGGTAGCCCGGGAACTGATCCGCTACCTGAAACAAAATTTATGAACTGATAAATTCGGATGACAGACACTGGTTGTTTTTGCTTCTGTTTCTTTTTTTGCGAACTTGATAAAATATTATCAAAAAGGAGAGAAAGAAATGAAAGAATATTCACGCAGAGAGTTCATCAAAGGCGCTGCGGCCGGTGCCGTCGGATTAGCCGGCTTATCGCTCATCAGCGGCTGCGGCACGACGCCCGCCGCTGCCCCTCAGAATCAAGAACTGAGCTGGGATCAGGAAACGGACATCATTGTTGTCGGAACGGGCACGGTGATTACCGCCGCGATTGCGGCTTGTGAAATGGGGATTGCGTCGATTACCGTATTGGAGAAGGATGAAAATATCTTCGGCGGCACTTCGACTACCTCCGGGGGCGGTTATGCGCTGCCGGGATTCCTGAATGATTTTAAGGAAGAAAACAACGGCGACAGCCGGGAGAAATGTCTGTCCTACATGCAGGCTGTCGGCGAGGATCGGATGAGCCGGGCGGTAATGGAATCATTTGTTGATCATGCTCAAGAATATTGCGACTGGACAAAACAGACACTGGGGTGGTCGCGGTTTATCCATTCCGGCGCGCATAATGATTATTACGACCGCTACCCTGACAGCATCGTCGTCGGACGCGGTTCGGCATTTCCGTTGGACGCGGATAACCAGATGATGATGGCCGGCGCGCAATGGAAGCAATATCGGGAATATGTTGAAACGCATGATCAAATTCAGCTGATGATGGGCACTGCGGCAGAGGAGCTGATCGCCGATGAGAACCACAAGGTCATCGGTCTGGTGGCGCGGCAGGGCGAAAAAACGCTGCGGATCAAAGCGAACAAGGGTGTAATTTTAGGCACCGGCGGATTTGACTACAATGAAGCGATGCGCCGGAATCATCTGTCCTTCCCGTTGTATCGTTCCTGTTCCAGTCCTAACAACACCGGCGACGGTCAGAAGATGGGCGCTCGATTGGGCGCGCAGCTGGCGCTGATGGACCGTTATCTGGGCGTGCCGTTTGTTTACGACAACCCGGTGTGGAACGAAGGCGACGACCGCAACTACGGAATTATGGCGACGTCCGCGCTGGCGGATTGGGCGTGTTATCTGAAATTTCCGCATGCCATTTGCGTGAATGCCAGAGGCGAACGTTTTGCGGATGAAAGCCGCGAATATGATGTGTTCAGCCGGGCCTTCAGCGCTTACGACACAGGAACGCTGAAGTATGCGAATATTCCGGGATACTTCATTTGCGATGCGGATTATACATCGCAGTTTAAACTGCCGGGCGGGGCAACGATCGACGCGCTGCCGGACTACATCACCCGCTATGACACTCTGGAAGCTCTGGCTGAAGGTATGGGCATCGACAAAGAAGGGTTGTTAAAGCAAGTCGAAGCGTTTAACGGGTATGTGGACGCCGGGGTTGATCCGCAATGGCACCGCGGCGAAAGTGAAAACGCACTGCGGACGCTGCAGTCGAATACTTATGTAGCGCTGCCGGAGGCCGATTTCTCTCAGTTTACGACGCTGACGGCAACCTTGGGGAAAATTGAAAAGGCGCCGTTCTATTGCTGCCGGTATGTGCCGGGAACCTGCGGAACGCGCGGCGGTTTGTTGACCGACGGCAACGCGCAGGTGCTGGATCAGGACAACAACGTGATCGAAGGCTTATATGCCGCGGGCACCTGTTCCACCGGTGTTGCCGGTTATTGGGCAGGGGGAGCCTGCATTTCGCAGGGCTGTGTCATGGCCTATGTTGCGGCAAAGCATTTGGCGGGAAAATAATTGATACCAGTTTGGCGAAAAGAAGCGCTGATGATCTGGAAAAACGGGAAGCAGGAAGACGTTTGATCCTGAAACGAAGGAAAAGAGATCTGAACGTTTAAAAGACAAATTGAAAAACCAGAATTGAAAAAGAAGACTTCGGCAGAGTGAAACCTCTGAGAAGTCTTCTTTTTGATCAGCGAGATCCCCGGCCAAACAATGCGTGTCGCAGTCAAGTTACAGAATGTCCTTTTTAGGCGGAAGCCGGAAGGACAGAAACAGCTTGCCCAAAATCTGATCCCATCCCTGATCCTTTGGCTCGATGATCCGCAGCTGCGTTTCAGTACGCAGATGATCAATGATCAGCATGGTGTTTTCCGGTTGATTTTCAACCTGTAAAAGCAGCACCGTCACCTGAGGACTGACCTCGGCCTGACTTAACAGCGTGCCGCGGATGCAGCCCCAGCGCAGCTCATATTTTAACTTCTTAACAACCTCCAGATAGGGCAGGGTTAAGCAGTAACGCGTCGTTTTCATGCGCCTTCTTTCAACAGATCGTCTATCACGGCTTCTTCCGGATCGATATAGATCGTTTTGTAACTGGTCAGCGAGACGAAGCCCGGTTTCGCGCCGGGAACCCGCTTGAGATTGCGGATTGGGCAATAGTTGACCGGGACGCTGCTGGAATAGCGGCCTTTGGAGTAATAGGCTGCCACCATCGCGGCCAGCCGCAGCGTTTCCTCGTCAGGCTGTTCGCAATCCAGCACGACATGCGAACCATGGAAATCCTTGGCATGGAACCACAGGTCGTTTTTGCGCGCCAGCTTGAACGTCAGCGCTTCGTTCTGAAGGTTATTCTTGCCGAAATATAACGTGACGCCGTTTGCCAGAGGGATCGCCGTGATCGCCGGCAGGGCCTTCGCCTTTTTGCGGTTGCGGCGGATTTTCGACTGGATCGGCTTCATGTAGCCTAACGCCGCCAGCTCCTCGCGGATTTCGCGGGCATCTTCAAAATTGGCCAGTTCCAGCTGCTGCTCAAGACCCTCGAAATACTCGATCTCTTTCTCGCACAGGTCGATTTGTTCCAATAAATGCTCCTGACCCTTTTTTCCTTTGTTGTATTTCTGAAAACACTTTTTCGCATTGCCGCGTCCGTCGAAGCGGACGTCCAGATCGATTTTGACCTGCCCGCTCTGATCGAAGGTGGTCAAGGTTGCCGACGGCGTGCCTTTGGGAATATTTTGCCCATACGCGTATAACAGATCGCCATATTCACGCCACTTTTCGCAATCCAGCGCTTCCTGCATCGCGTCGAGCAGCTTCGGCAGCTTCTGGCGGTAATGCTTGAGCTGCTTGCGGACAAACTTGAACAGATCGCCGGTCATCTGCCGGATGCGGTCTTTTTCTTCCTTATGATAATACAGGACGTCCATGCCCTCCATCAGCGGATATTCCTTGGCCGGCTGTTCATACTGGGTCAGCGGAATCAGATGAAACTGTGTTTCCTTGGGCGTGTTGGTGATGAACAGCGAATCGCTGCTTTCGATCTGCTTCATGATCGCCGGGAACGTTTCGCCCCGGCGCATCCGCGTTTCGACCTCCCGCCCAAGCAGCGGAGAGAAGCCGTCAAACTGCTGGTGCAGCGGCTGTTGCGGATCGACGGTCTGCGCTGTAAATGGATCCTGTTTCACCGGCTGTTCCGGCAGCGTGAACTGCGCGCCCGGCTGAATCGTGCGCTTGGTGTTTTCAAACGGCGGAATCCGCTTGAGCGCATCGAGAATCCGGTTGTTTTCATCGACGAGGATGACGTTGGCATATTTGCCCATCAATTCGACGTACAGCTTGCGGAAGACCTTATCGCCGATTTCATTACGCAGCGAAACCTCCATCACAAGCCAGCGATCCAGCCCGCCCTGTTGGACAGAGAGAATTAAGCCGCCCTCCAAATGCTTGCGCAGAAGCATGACGAAATGCGACGGCTCCTCCGGGGTCGGATAGGCGCGGTCGGTGAGATTGATGCGGTTGTATTGCGAATGACAGGAAATCAGTAAATTCTTTTTCTCGCGCTGGGTGCGCAGGTGAAACAACAGCTCCGTATTGGAGATCTGATGGATTTTATTGATTTTGCAGGGAAGTATTTCCTGAAACTGCCGGCACAGTGCATGCAGCAGGAGTCCGTCTAAAGCCATGGTGATCAACCTTTCCAAAATGTGTTCCTATTATACCATGATTCTGATAAAATCCCAAACCGGACCGGCCGTGGAATTCGTTGACAATCCTGGGGAAGCTTTGTATTATTAAACCAGGACAAAAGGAGGAAGGAAGCATGAAAAAGGGGTTGCTGATCGTGCTGAGCGGACCGAGCGGAGTCGGGAAGGGGACGATTCTGAAGGAGTTCGTGAATGATCCGGAATTAAACCTGGCGTATTCGGTTTCCATGACGACCCGCAAAATGCGTCCGGGGGAAGTCGAAGGCGTAAATTATAACTTTGTCGACCGGCCGGCCTTTGAACAGGCGATCCGCGAGGGCGAGCTGCTGGAATATGCGGAATTTGTCGGGAATTATTACGGCACGCCGCTGAAAAACGTCGAAAAGCTGCGCGCCGAGGGGAAGAACGTGCTGTTGGAAATCGAGGTGCAGGGCTGTCAGCAGGTCATGGAGAAATGTCCGGACGCGCTGACGATTTTCATTATCCCGCCGAGCATGGATGAGCTGGAAAAGCGGATCCGCGGGCGGGGAACCGAGCCGGAGGAGATCGTGCAGCAGCGCTTGAGCAAGGCGAGCCGGGAGATGGAGCTGGTCGATCAGTACAAGTTCATCGTCTGCAACGAAGACCCGAAGCTGGCGGCGTCGATCATTTCTTTAATCATAAAACGACACATGGAATAGAGGAACCGAAAGACACGGTTCTTCTTTTATTTTGATCGCCGGCGCATGCAAATTATTTATTCTTTAAGCAATATGACAATTTGATTAAATTATTCAAAAACATCGTGAAAGCGGTTGACACTGAAAGCGAAAATAGCTATCATAAAGTCAGCGTAAAGGGTCATTCGCGGGAGTGATTCTGCGTGAAAGGGAGGTTTCAGTATGGCTGAAGCAAAAGAGTTTTTCTCAGCCGCCAAGCACGCTCTTCAAGAGGTTAAAAACACTCAGAGAGAAGCGGTTTACGAAGCGGCGAAAATGATGGGCGACTGCATGCTGGAAAACGGTCTTGTCCAGTTGTTCGGATTGGGACATGGACTGGCGTTTTCCATGGAACTGGGGTATCGTGCCGGCGGGTTGATGCCGTTCCACCAGATCAAAATGGAGGATTTGCTGCTGCGCGGCGTCGTTTCCCCGGAAGAAGCGAACCAGCCTGATTTCAACGACCGCACGGATTTAGCGGATAAATTGTGGAACATGTACAATATTGACGATCATGACATGTTCATCCTGATTTCCAATCCAGCCAACAACGGCGTCATCGTCGAATTCGCAAAGAAAGTAAAAGAAAAAGGCCGCAAGCTGATTGTTGTGACCTCCAAGGCAGAAGCGGAGACTTCGGTTTCACGTCATCCGTCCGGCAAAAAACTGACTGATTATGCCGATTTGATTCTGGATAATTGTGCGCCGAGCCCAGACATGGTGGTCACGCTGGAAAACGGTCAGAAGATCAACCAGGTCTCGACGGTCACCGGCAACGTGATCGCGCAGATGCTGTGTGCTGAAACGTATCGTTATCTGACCGGACTGGGCCATGACTGCCCGGTTCTGCTGAGCGCCAATGTCAAGGGTGCCGATGTCCATAACCGCGAAATCTCAGACGTATATCTGGGACGCTGGAATTCCTAGGAGGTGCGCTCATGAGAGAAATTAATATGGATTTATTCTATGAAGAAATGCTGAAGGTTGTCGATGTTCTGGAAGGCAAGGAAATGGACAACATCCGCAAGGCTTCCGAGGTTTGCGCTGAAACGATCGCTCAAGGCGGCGTCGTGCATGTCTTTGGTTCCGGCCATTCCGTGGGCTTCGGGATGGAACTGGCCGGCCGGCCGGGTTCGTTAGTGCCGTTTCATACTATTGTGACCAGCGATTTCGTTCTGCATGGCAAGGTTTCGTTAGCGGAATTTAAGGATCCGGACAACATTTTTGAACGTCGTGCGGATATTGCGGACCGGCTGTATGATTTATACGACATCCGTCCGCAGGACAGCTTTATTATTATATCCAACTCCGGGATTAACGGCGTTGTCATTGACTTTGCGATCAAGGCAAAGCAGGAAGGTCATAAGGTCATCGTCGTGACCAGCTGGCAGCATACCAGTGCGGAAGCCAGCCGTCATCCAAGCGGCAAGAAGCTTTATGAGATGGGCGACGTGGTCATCGACAACTGCGGGCCGCAGGGCGACGCGTTGATTGAAACAGGCAAGATCGAAAAGATCTGTTCGATTTCTTCGATCACCGGCGCGTTTATCGCGCAGTCGATTACGACGGAAACCTGCCGTCTGTTAAGCGAGAGAGGCGTGGAGCTGCCGCTGCTGCTGAGCGAAGACAGCGAAGAAAACCGCAGGCATAACGCAGAATTAAGACAGAAATACGCGGGCCGTATTTAATAAAGGAAAAGGGAGGTACTAAAAATGTACAATTTTGAATACATGAACAAGGTCGAAGAACTGCTGCACAAAGTGGATGATACCAACAAGGAAAAAATCCAGGAGCTGGCTGTCAAGTTCGCCGACAACATCAAGAACAATCACATCATCCATGTCTTTGGTACAGGTCATTCGCACATGATCGGCATCGAGCTGTTCTGCCGTGCTGGCGGACTGGGCAATGTCAACGCCATTCTGGATCCAGATGCACTGACGAACTTCGGCGCTCGCCGCAGCGGTGCGATGGAAAAGGTTTCCGGCCTGGCTGACGTTATTTTTGATCAGTACAAGATTGACAAAAACGACATCATGATCATCATTTCCAACTCTGGCCGTAACGCGGTTCCGGTTGAAATGGCCATGCGCTGCCAGAAGGAAGGCGTCTACACGATCGCGCTGACGAACCTGCATCAGTCGCAGAACACGACCAGCCGTCATCCAAGCGGCAAGCGTCTGTTCGAATGTGTTGACTGCATTCTGGACAACTGCGTACCTGACGGCGACGCGCTGATGAATGTCGGCGGCGTAGCGACAGGCCCGGGCAGCACGATTTCCAGCATCTTCGTTCTGGATACAATCGTAAACGAAGCGTTAAAGATCCTGGCGGCAGAAGGCTGCGAACTGCCTGTTTTCCAGAGCCAGAACGTCGATGGCTTCAACAACGATGCGATCTACGCGAAGTACGAAGACCGCGTAAAACATTTCTAAGCAATAAGTTAAGGAACTCCGCGGAGTTCCTTTTTTAACAACCTGATTTTCATCACGAATCAAGGAATTGCAGAAGGGCTAGGCCATAGCATTATTTCTAAAATTACGTTACAATATTCTCTGGAAACAGAAAGGGATGGCAATATGGTAAATAAACCAATCCTGCAAGGGACGCACAACACCCGCGAGTTAGGGGGCTATCCGCTTAAGGATGGTGGGCAGACAAAAAGAAATCGTTTTCTTCGCAGCGATTCTTTATGCGGTTTAACACTGGAAGATTGGCAAGTTTTAAAGAAAAAAGGACTATCGTTAGTCATTGATTTACGCTCTGAGTTTGAACAGGAACAAGCGCCGGATCCGAAACTGGGCGTAGAGCATCTGAGCTTTCCGCTGTTGGACCAGGTGAATTCCGGGATGAGCGCATCGGGTTTTCCCTCCGATATGGGTCAGGTTTATATCGGCTTACTGGATCACAGTCAGAATACGATAAAAAGAGTATTTGAAGCGATGGCGGACACCGCAGGGTGTATTCTGTTCCATTGCACCGCAGGAAAGGATCGCACAGGCGTTACGGCAATGCTGCTGCTGGACTTGGCCGGGGTAGAGGAAGACCTGATCGTCGAGGATTACGCGGCAACCGCTTTGTATCTGAATCCGCATTTGAAGGATCAGCTGGCAATGCTGAAAAAGATGGGAATTCAGGATCCAGACGCCGTTTTAGGATCGCCGAAATCCAATATGATCCGTACATTGGACCATTTGCGGAAAACGTATGGATCGGCTGAAAAATATTTAAGACAGATCGGCCTCAGCGATGCTAAAATAGAAGTGCTGAAAGAATCATTGCGGGAAAGGGTGGAGTGAAAATGGATAAGCATACGCAAACGCTGCGGTGGACGCAGATGCTGCAGGCGAAGAAAAAGCTCGAAGACCATCAGTTTCAAGTCGATCTGTTTCCGACACAAAAAGAATGCCTTGAATATTTGAAGGGACTGCTGAAAGATCAGGTATCGGTCAGCGTCGGCGGGTCCATGACGTTATTTGAAACCGGCATTCTTGATTTTCTGGAAAACAATCAGGACATACAATATCTGGATCGTTATCACAGCGATCATCCGCACGAGATTTATCACGCGGCGCTGTCCTGCGATTATTTTCTGACCAGCACCAACGCCGTTACGATGACCGGTGAATTATACAATGTGGATGGTAATGGAAACCGCGTTGCGGCCATGATTTATGGGCCGGAACACGTGTTGGTCATCGCCGGCGCCAACAAGATCGTCAAGGATCTGCAGGCAGCTCAGGATCGTGTAAAGACCCTTGCGGCTCCGGCCAACTGTGTTCGTTTAAATAAGGATAATCCGTGCACAAAGATCGGGTATTGCGCCGATTGCCAATTACCGACCCGGATTTGTTCCGCCGCGGTTACGCTGCAGCGCAGCCATGTACCAGGACGCATTCATGTCTTGTTGATCAACGAAGATCTCGGTTACTAATTCAATATTTTTCAGGCGGTCGATTTCGGCCGCTTTTTTATGACAATCCATCCGCATAAAGAAGGCGACAGAAGTTTGTCAGACTGGCTGAGAATCGACCCTTGAAAAGTGGAAACGAAGTCACTTCCTTTCAGTAACGCTATGTGAAAGTAGAAACAATCCCGTTTGTTTCTTGACATTTCCGGGTGAACTTTGTATCCTTTAAACGATTCTTGTCGAAAGGGGAGATCGAATGAACTGGTATGTACTGTTTGTCCGCGGCGGCATGGAAGAAAAAATCCGCGATTTTTTTCTCAGCCAGGGACTGCATGCCTTCATTCCGAAGATGAAGGTCGTCTTCAGAAAACAGGGAATCTCCGAACTCGTCGAAAAGATTATGTTCCCCGGCTATCTGTTCATTGAAAGCGAGCTGGAACAGGCGGCGATGGATGAACAGATTAAAGAACTGCGGATGCAGAAAACGGGAATCGTCAAGCTGCTAAAATTCGATAAAGAAGGAACCCCGGCGCTGCGCAGCGAGGAGAAGGACTATCTTGAGCGGCTGCTGGGCAAAAATAAGGTGCTGGAACACTCCACCGGTCTGATTCAGGGCAATCAGGTCATCATTACCGAAGGCCCGCTGCAAGGCTTCGAGTCGCAGATCGTGAAGATCGACCGGCATAAGCGGAGAGCTGTGCTGGAACTGGAGCTTTGCGGTCAGCCGACGCGCGTCAGCGTTTCGCTGGAAATCGTTCAAAAGATTGATTAAGGGCAGGAGAAATTCCTGTCTTTTACTTTTGTTATGACGAGGATGCTGGTATAATAAAAGACAGTTTTGAAATGGGGGATACCATGTCGATCGAACACTGCATACTGCCTGAGCATTACCGCTCGCTGCTTAACCAGAAAGAAACCCAGATGGCGATCAAGCTCGTCAAGGATACCTTTGAACGCAAGCTGGCGGACAACCTGCGCCTGATCCGCGTCAGCGCCCCGCTGTTTGTTGAAGCCGCCAGCGGTCTTAACGACAACCTCAACGGCGTGGAGCGCCCGGTTCACTTTGACGTCAAGGAAACGCAGACCGAAGCGGAAATCGTTCATTCGCTGGCGAAGTGGAAACGGCTGGCGTTAAAACAATATGACTTTGGTCCCGGCGAGGGCTTATATACTGATATGAACGCGATCCGCCGCGACGAAGATCTGGACAATCTGCACTCAATTTACGTCGATCAGTGGGATTGGGAAAAAATCATCCTGCGCCCTCAGCGGACGCTGGAGCAGCTGGAAGAAACCGTCCGCCTGATCGTGCGCAGCTTAAAGGAAACCGACGAAGTGCTGTGCGCCAATGTGCCGCAGATCACGCCGATCATTGAAGAAAAAGTCAAGTTTATTACCGCGCAGGAACTGTTGGACCGCTATCCGTCGTTGACGGCGAAGCAGCGGGAAGACGCGGTCACGAAAGAATACGGCACGGTCTTTATTGAACAGATCGGCGGACTGCTGAGCAACGGTCAGCCGCATGACGGGCGGGCGCCGGACTATGACGACTGGCAGCTCAACGGCGACTTGCTGATCTGGGACGCCGTTTTGAATCGGGCGATGGAAATCTCATCAATGGGCATCCGTGTCGATGAGGCCAGCATGATCGATCAGTTGAACAAGGCCGGCTGTCCCGAACGCTCGGTGCTGCCGTTTCACCGCGCGTTATTGGCGGGGGATCTGCCGTTAACGATGGGCGGCGGCATCGGTCAGAGTCGGATCTGTATGCTTCTTTTGCATAAGGCGCACATCGGCGAAGTCCAGGCTTCGCTGTGGCCGCCGATCATGCGCAAGCTGTGCCACGATAACGGAATCGAGCTGCTTTAATAAAGCCACGGCCATTCAATTCAATTACAACACAAGGAAGGAACCCTATGGAAATTTTTAATCTTATTTTACTCCTGTTTTTTGCCGGCGCCTGCGTCTGGCTGATCCGGATTCTGCTGCGGCAGAAGAAAGCGATTCAGATTTACTGCTGCTTCTGGACGGCGTCGCGGATAATGATCCTGATCGCCGCTTCACTTTGCTTTCTGCCGTTTCTGGCGCTGGACTTCAGTCCGATGACGGTGCTGCGCTCGGTCTTAATGGCGGTGGTCATCATCATGTTCGCGCTGATCAGCGATGGTTTGGGCAGCGATGGTTTCATGTATATGGGCAGCGCGGTGCCGTTTGACGCGATCACCGAGTATGACGTCAAGGAAGTCAAGAATAAATGCAAGGTCGTGATGACGGTCAAGGAAGTGGACAAGAAGGGCAAAACCTCTTTGACGCAGCTGACGTTTGACTTTAAGAAAGAACAGAAGGACGAGGTTGCCAATCGCTTAAAAGCGGTGATCGGCAAGAAATATCGCCGGATGAAGCTGGAGCGTTAAGGCTCTTGCTTCTTTTTTCTGTTGGTATTGCGGCTCTGTCGTCTGAGCTTTCCGGCTTCGATATTTTCATCCTTATATTATAAGACAGCGAAATATTATAAGACAGCTTACCCTGCGGCAGACAAAGCCGTCTCCGCCGGCAGCATCGCGGTAGCCTCCAACCACAGTACGTTTCTTTCGATGACGCTGGAAAAGGGAAAGATCAACGCCAGCTTTGCCGACGCTGAGGCAGCAGCGCCCCGAAGCTTGCCTCAATTTTAGGTAAAATCTCAACAAAACCGAAGAAAAAGCCTTTTTTTGCCTGCGTGTTTATGGTATTATATCCGCGTGAAAGGTGACTGGTGAGCAATGACAACGATGAGCATTTCCATGGAGGATACTTTTCATAAAAATCAAAATTAAGCATGGGTGTTTTGCACCTGTGTTTTCTTTTTGACGTCTTGGTGATTTTGTATAATCGTGGGAATAAGGCTCACAAGTTTCTACCTTGCTGCCGTAAACGGCAAGACTACAAAACGAAGGCTTTTTTGTTTTTGTTTTGTAGACATTGGAGGTTCTCTGATGTCTTTTTCTATTTCTAAATTCAAGGAGGAGTATGAAAATGGAAGAAAAAGCAGTAGTTGGGATCGTCATGGGTTCAATGAGCGATTATGAGGGAAACGTTTCATTCACCTGTGAAACACTGGAATCCTTCGGTATTCCGTATGAAAAGATTGTGCTGAGCGCGCACCGCACACCGGATGAAACGATCGAATACGCAAAAACAGCGTATGACCGCGGGTTAAAGGTGATCATCGCGGCTGCCGGAGGCGCGGCGCACCTGGCGGGTGTGATCGCCGGCTGCTCGACACTGCCGGTAATCGGCATCCCGATGAAGACCAGCACGCTCGATGGTCTGGACAGCCTGCTTTCCATCGTTCAGATGCCGGCCGGGGTTCCGGTAGCGACTGTTGCGATCGGCAAGGCCGGATGCAAAAACGCGGCTGTGCTGGCGGCGACGATGCTGGGGGCGTTTGATCCGGAAATGCACAAGAAGATCGAAGCGCACAAAGCGGACATGAAGAAAAACGTCTTAGAAAATATGAAATTCTAGAAATGGAGAAGACCATGAGTTTGATAAACAAGCGTATCTTTGTAGAAAAGAAAGACCGCTTCCGCACGGAGGCCCAGGATCTGTATAACGAATTAAAGGAAAATCTGCAGCTGAGCGCCGAAGGTCTGCGGCTGTTCAATATTTACGATATCTTCGATATTGACAGCGAAGATTATGAAAAGGCTAAGAAAACCGTCTTTACCGAGGTCATGACCGACACGCTTTACGAAACACTGGATTGTCAGGGCAAGACGGTCATCGTCTGGGAAACTCTGCCGGGTCAATATGATCAGCGCGCCGACAGCGCGATGCAGTGCGTCAAGCTGCTCAATCCCGCTTCCGCCTGCCGGATTACGACCGGAAAGCTGATGATGCTGGAAGGGGAGGTCGACGGCGAAATGCTGAAGAAAATCGAAGCCTACGTCATCAACCCGATCGAATCCCGTGTCAAGGATCTGTCCCGCCTGGCGGTCGATCAGAATGTCGACGTCAAGCCGTTGGAACAATTCCCGCATTTCATTGAGATGGACGCCGCACAGATTCAGGCGTTTGTGAAAGAACACGGCTTAGCGATGAGCGAAGCTGATCTGGCTTTGGTTCAGCGCTATTTCCGCGAAGAAGAAAAGCGCAATCCGACGGAAACGGAAATCCGCGTGCTCGATACCTATTGGTCCGATCATTGCCGGCATACGACGTTTGAAACCTGCTTAAAGAACGTGACGATCACAACCGACCGCTTTGGCGAGCAGATCCAGCAGGCCTATGACCGTTATCTGCAGCTGCGGCACGGGTGCAACCGGGATGAGAAGCCGCAGACGTTAATGGACATGGCGACGATCAACGCGCGCGACCTGCGCCGTCAGGGAAAATCGCCGGAGGTTGAGGTCAGCGAGGAAATTAATGCCTGCAGCGTTTTTATCGACGTCGATCACGACGGTCAGACTGAAAAATGGCTGCTGATGTTCAAGAATGAAACGCATAACCATCCGACCGAGATCGAACCGTTCGGCGGTGCTTCCACCTGCATCGGCGGGGCAATCCGCGATCCGTTAAGCGGACGCAGCTACGTCTATCAGGCGATGCGCGTCAGCGGCTGCGGCAATATTTTAGAGAAACTGGAAGACACGATTCCGGGCAAGCTGCCGCAGAAAGTGATCTCCAAGAAAGCGACGCACGGCAATTCTTCATACGGCAACCAGATCGGTCTGCCGACGACGCATGTCCGCGAAATCATCCATCCGAGCTATGTCGCCAAGCACATGGAAGTCGGCGCGGTCGTCGGGGCGGCGAAGGCGGAAAACGTCGTGCGCCAGTCTCCGGAAGCAGGCGACGTCGTTATTCTGTTAGGCGGCAAGACCGGCCGCGACGGCATCGGCGGCGCGACCGGGTCCTCGAAGGAACACAATTTAAAATCCTTGGAAGTCTGCGCCAGCGAAGTCCAGAAGGGCAACGCTCCGGAAGAACGCAAGATCCAGCGGCTGTTCCGCAATCCGCAGTGCACCCGTCTGATCAAGAAATGCAACGACTTCGGCGCCGGCGGCGTCTGTGTTGCGATCGGCGAACTGGCTGACGGATTGGAAATCCATCTCGATCAGGTCCGCACGAAATATGCCGGCTTAAACGCAACGGAAATTGCGATCAGCGAAAGTCAGGAACGGATGGCCGTTGTCGTCCGGGCGGCGGATGAAGCGAAGTTCATTCAGCTGGCCGCGGAAGAAAATCTCGAAGCTTACCGTGTGGCGGAAGTCACCGATACCGCCCGCTTAGTCATGAAAATGAACGATCAGACGGTCGTCGATCTGGCACGCCGGTTTATCGACACCAGCGGCGTGCGTCAGGAAGCCAACGTGGAGATTGCCACGCTGGAAGGCGCCAATCCATTTGGCTGTGATAAGCCGTTAACCAAAGAGGCAATCCTGGCGACGATGGCGGAACCGAACGTCTGCTGTCAGAAGGGCTTGGGCGAAATGTTTGACGCGTCGATCGGCTCGACGACGGTCTTAATGCCTTACGGCGGCAAGACGCAGCTGACGCCGGCTCAGGCGTCTGTTCAGAAGCTGCCGGTTCTGGACGGCAAGACGACGACCTGCAGCGTGCTGACCTATGGCTTCAATCCGCGAATCATGGAATACTCGACCTATGTCGGAGCGATGGACAGCGTGCTGGAATCCATGGCCAAAACGGTGGCCTGCGGCGGCGATTGGGAACGAATCCATTTCTCTTTCCAGGAATATTTTGAACGGCTGAATCAGGATCCGCAGCGCTGGGGTAAGGTGACTGAAGCGCTGCTGGGCGCGATGCAGGTGCAGGACTATTTCCAGAAGGCCGCGATCGGCGGCAAGGACAGCATGTCCGGCACGTTTAACGACAAGCACGTCGTGCCGACGTTGATTTCCTTTGCCTGCAGCGACGCGAAGACAAACAATATCATTACTCCGCAGCTGAAAACTCCGGGCAACCGTCTGGTTGTTTTCAAACCACAGATCAGCGAGGAGGGACTGCCGGAGTTGTCCAGCTATAAGACGATGTTTAAGGCGGTCAGCGAAGGGATCCGTCAGGGCACGATCGTTTCCGCCTATGTCGGGGAAGAAGGTGGCGCGCTGGCAGCCTTGTTCAAGATGAGCTTCGGCAACCGCCTGGGCTTTGCCATCGAGGGCGGTCAGGAGCTTCTGCAGCTGCAGCCGGGATTGATCGTCGCGGAAGTTACGCCGCAGTTTGCGGATGAGCACGCGGCGGTGATCGGCGAAGTGAAGGCCGAGCCGCAATACCGCATCAATGAACTGAAACTGAGCCAGGACGAAGTGCTGGCCGCCTGGATGGGAACGCTCGGTTCGCTCTATCCGGTTTACAGCAAGGGCGAAGCACAGACGCTGCCGATCCGCGATCAAAAGCGTAAGCAAGATTACCTTTGCCGTCAGTCCAGCGTGGAGGTCCGCGTCCTGATTCCGGTTTTCCCGGGCAGCAACTGCGAATACGACACCCGCCGGGCGTTTGAGGAAGAAGGCGCGAAGGTTACGATCTTCGTGTTCCGCAATCAGAACGAACAGGCGATCTTCGATTCCATTGATCAGATGGCCGCGCTGCTGGACAACAGTCACATCCTGGCGATTCCGGGCGGCTTCTCCGCCGGCGACGAGCCGGACGGTTCGGCGAAGTTTATCGTCAACATCCTGCAGAATGAAAAGATCAAAGCGGCGGTAACCCGCCTGCTGGACCGCGATGGTCTGATCTTAGGCATCTGCAACGGCTTCCAGGCGCTGATCAAATCCGGACTGCTGCCGTATGGCGAAATCCGCACCCTGGACGAAACCAGTCCGACGCTGACCCGCAACCACATCAACCGGCATATCTCCAGCGTCGTCAGAACCCGCGTCGCCAGCACCTGCTCCCCATGGCTGCAGGGCTTGGAATGCGGCGAAGTCTATTCGATACCGGTGAGCCACGGCGAGGGCCGGCTGGTCGCGGATGAGGCGATGATCGAGCAGCTGTTTGCCAACGGCCAGGTTGCGTTCCAGTATTGCGATGAAACCGGCACGCCGACGATGGATCCGACAGCCAACCTCAATGGTTCCGACTGGGCGATCGAGGGTCTGGTTTCCCCGGATGGCAAGGTTTTGGGAAAAATGGGTCATTCCGAGCGTTACTTCACGGATGTCTTTAAAAATATTGACGGAGAAAAGAAACAGAATATTTTCGCCAACGGGGTAAATTACATCCGGGGCAAGGGAGGAAAAGCATGAGCACACAGTACGAAAAGGCCGGGGTATCCCTGGAAGCAGGGTATGAATCGGTACGGCTGATTAAGAAACACATTGAGAAAACCCGCCGCTTCGGCATGATGGGCGGCATCGGCAGCTTCGGCGGCATGTTTGATTTAAGCGCGCTGAACATGAAGGAACCGGTGCTGGTCAGCGGTACCGACGGCGTCGGCACCAAGCTGAAGCTGGCCTTTATGATGGATAAACACGACACGGTCGGACAGGACGTCGTCGCGATGTGCGTCAACGACATCATCGCGCAGGGCGCCGAACCGTTATTCTTCCTTGATTACATCGCGGTGGGTAAAAACCATCCGGAGAAAATCGAGCAGATCGTCAAGGGCGTAGCCGACGGCTGCGTGCTGGCCAACTGCGCGTTAGTCGGCGGGGAAACGGCGGAGATGCCGGATATGTATGATGAAGACGATTACGATATCGCGGGCTTTACGGTCGGCGCGGTGGAAAAACCCAAAATGATCACCGGAGAGAAAACCAAAGCGGGCGATGTGGTGATCGGTCTGGCTTCCAGCGGCGTGCACTCTAACGGCTTCTCGTTAGTCCGCAAGATCGTTCTGAAAGATAACCACCTTGATTTGAACACGAAGTTTGACGAATTGCAGGACTCCCTGGGAAATACGCTGCTGACGCCGACACGGATTTATGTCCGTCCGGTGCTGGAGGTGCTGAAGCAGGTCGATGTCCACGGCGTCGCGCACATCACCGGCGGCGGATTTTACGAGAACATGCCGCGCTGCCTGAACCCGGGCTTAGGCATAGAGATTCATCGCGGCACATGGGAAGTGCTGCCGATCTTCCATGTTCTGCAGCAGCTTTCCGGCATGGAAGAAAAAGAGATGTACAACGTCTTCAACATGGGGATCGGCATGATTCTGGTCGTCGATCCGGCCGATGCAGACGCGGCGTTGGAAATCTTAAAAGCTCAGGGTGAAAAGGCCACGGTCATCGGTGTGGTGACCGATCAAGAAGGGATTGACATTCAATGAAGCGCATCGCCGTCTTCGCTTCCGGCACCGGCACGAACTTTGAAGCGATTGCCGACGCGATCGAAGCCGGTCAGCTGAACGCGGAAATCACGTTGGTCGTCGTCGATAAGCCAGGCGCGCCGGTCATTGAAAAAGCGCAGAAACGAGGCATTGACGTGTTCGCGTTTAATCCGAAGGACTATCCGTCCAAGCCGGATTACGAACGTGAGATCATCGCCCGCTGTCAGGCTCACGGCGTGGAGTGGATCGCGCTGGCGGGGTATATGCGGCTGTTGTCGCCGGTGATGCTGGAAGCGTATGATCAGCGGATTGTGAATATCCACCCCTCGCTCTTGCCGGCGTTTAAAGGCAAGGACGCGATCGGGCAGGCGATTGAATACGGCGTTAAGGTGATGGGCGTGACGATCCATTATGTCGACGCGTCGATGGACGGGGGACGGATCATCGCTCAGCGCGCCTTCGCGGTGCAGCCGCAGTGGAGCAAGGAAGAAATTGAAGCGCAGGTGCATGCGATCGAGCATGTCCTGTATCCGGAAACGTTAAAAACGCTGGTGGAGGAATAAAGAAGCTATGGCAAAAGTATTGGTGATTGGCGGCGGCGGGCGCGAACATGCGCTGGCCTGGAAATTCGCGCAGAGCCCGCAGGTGGAAAAAGTCTATGCGGCGCCGGGAAATCCCGGCATGGCGGCGGTAGCCGAATGCGTAGCCATCGGCGTGCTGGAATTTGACAAGCTGATCGCGTTTGTTAAAGAAAAGGCGATCGACCTGACGTTCGTCGGCCCGGAAGTTCCGCTCTGCGAAGGAATTCAGGACGCGTTTGCGGCCGCGGGGCTGGCTGTGTTTGGGCCAAGCAAGGCGGCGGCCCGGCTGGAAGGCAGCAAGGTGTTTTCCAAAGCGATGATGCATAAATACAACATCCCGACCGCGGCGTATGCCAGCTTTTCCGATTATGAAGAAGCGAAAGTGTATTTAGAAAAGCAGCCGGTTCCGGTCGTTTTAAAGGCGGATGGCCTGGCCGCGGGCAAGGGCGTCATCATTGCCCAGACGCAGGAACAGGCCCAGGCCGCGCTGAAAGAAATGATGTGCGGGGGTCTGTTCGATCAGGCTGGATCTTCGGTGGTCATTGAGGAATACTTAGAAGGCGAGGAGTTCTCGCAGCTGGCGTTTGTCAACGGGACGACCGTGATCCCGATGGAGATCGCACAGGATCACAAGCGGGCTTTCGACCATGACGAAGGCCTCAATACCGGCGGCATGGGCGCTTACACGCCGGTGTCGCATTTATCCCGGGAAGTCGTGAGGGAAGCGATCGACAAGATCGTCCGGCCGATGGCTGCGGCGATGGTGGCGGAAGGCTGTCCGTTCACCGGAATTCTCTACGCCGGCTGCATGGCAACCGCACGCGGGGTGAAGACGATCGAATACAATGTGCGCTTCGGCGAT
Organism: Holdemania sp. 1001302B_160321_E10; assembly: GCF_015552275.1. Lineage (NCBI taxonomy): Bacteria > Bacillati > Bacillota > Erysipelotrichia > Erysipelotrichales > Erysipelotrichaceae > Holdemania > Holdemania sp. 1001302B_160321_E10. The sequence goes on from NZ_JADNEM010000016.1 coordinate 81,196, forward strand.
CCGGAAACGGAAGTGCTGATGATCGCGCTGCAGGACGACCTGTATGAAATCTGCACGCAGGTGCTGAAGCATCAGGAAATGCCGCTGCATTGGTCATCGGAACCAGTCCTGGGCGTCGTTCTGGCCAGCCAGGGCTATCCGGAAAGCTCGACCAAAGGCACGCCGATCCGGAATCTGGAAACGGTAAACGCAACGGTGTTCCACATGGGAACCGCGGAAAAGGACGGTCAACTGGTTACTGCCGGGGGCCGCGTCTTGTTTGTCGCCGCCCAGAAGCCGACGCTGAAGGAAGCACAGGCTGCGGCGTATGCCGAGATCGCAAAAATCGACTGCGACGCGCTGTTTTATCGTCACGATATCGGCGCCCGGGGACTGGCGGATTAGTTGACAGAGCCCGCTCTTTGCGGTAAACTAGCGATACGGATAGGAGGGTGTCATGACGAAACCCAAGAAAACATTTCAGAAAATCTTGGTGATCGGCCTGGTCAGCTTCATCTGTCTGATGATGATCCTGAATACCATCCTGATGTTCTAATCGTTAAGGACAGTCAATCAGGTCGCTCATAAAAGGCTGCGCGGTGAAAGCCCGGGCGGGAATAGAAGCTAACAATGAATCAGGAAGCGGAAGGACAATGCGGAACTTCCGCTTTTCTCTATCGTATCCCCCGACAGGAATCTGGATAAGGAGAGGGAGACGACGGAATGCAAGAGTTTGATAAGGGGGAAGCAAGGTATGGATCAAACAAAAAAAGAGGCGCTGACATCTTCGCTGGCGGTGTTTCCCGGCTATCTGGTCGTCGGCATCGCGTTCGGGCTGCTCGCTCAGCAGCATCAGATCGGCTGGGGCTGGGCGCTGATGATGAGCGTACTGGTGTATGCCGGTTCGATGCAGTTTGTCGGAATTCAGCTGCTCGCGCAGGCGGCCAGTCCGCTGCAGGTCATCCTGATGACGCTGGCGGTGAATCTGCGGCATCTGTTTTACGGTTTTTCGTTTTTGCGGGAGTTCGGCGAACAGGGAGTGCGCCGCTTGTATCTGATCTTCGGACTGACGGATGAAACGTATGGTTTGTTATGTCAGAAGAAGCTGGAGAACAAAGCGGAGCCGCAGCGGCTGTATTTCTGGATTACGCTTCTGGATCAGCTGTGGTGGATTCTCGGCACGCTGATCGGCGCGGCTGCCGGGGCCGTCATTCCCTTTGATACGACCGGGATTGATTTTGCGATGACGGCGCTGTTTTTTGTCACCTGTCTGGATCAGCTGAAATCAGCGGTCACTCCGATTCCGACGCTGGTGGGTTTGATCAGCGCAGTCGCGGCGCTGATCCTGTTCGGTGCGGACGGGATGATTTTGCCGGCGTTGGTGATGATTGCCGCAGGTCTGCTCGGCTTGCGCCCGGTTTTGGAAAGAAGGGGGCTGAAGGCATGAATTCGTCAATGTTTTTAGCGATTCTGTTGATGGCGGGGGTGACGTTTCTTACGCGCTGGCTGCCGTTTGCGGCGTTCCGGCCAGGACAGCCGATCCCGAAGACCATCGCATACCTGGGGCAGGTGCTGCCGTTAGCGATGATGGCGATGCTGGTGGTGTACGGCCTGCGTTCTACGGACTGGCTGGGATCCAACCACGGCCTGCCGGAGCTTTTGGCGCTGGCGGTGACCGGCGTTATTCATGGCTGGAAGCGCAACAGTCTGCTCAGCATCGGCTGCGGCACGTTGTTCTATATGGTTCTGGTCCAGCAGATTTTCCGGTAGTCTGTAAAAAGAGGGACGCGGAAATCGAGGGAACAGGGCTTGAAAATTTTCCATTCAAGCCCTGGTGAAAATCTGGTATAATGGGAATACTCAAAAAGGGAAAGGAACTCAGTTATGGAATATTTGAAACTTATCGGCATTCTGATCATCGTAGTCGGATTTGCCTTAAAATGGGACGTCATTGCGGTCGTCCTGATTTCCGGTCTGGTCACCGGTCTGGTGTCCGGCCTGAACTTTATTCAGATTCTGGAGATCATGGGCAAGGCGTTTGTCGATAACCGCCTGATGTCGATCTTTTTGATCAGCTTTCCAGCGATCGCGCTGATTGAGCGCTACGGCATGAAAGAGCGCGCGGCGGAATTGATCGGTAAGATCAAAAATGCGACGGCGGGCAAGGTCTTATCCATTTATATGGTCGTGCGGATTCTGGCTTCGGCGATGTCGATCCGGCTGGGCGGCCACGTGCAGTTTGTGCGTCCGCTGATCCTGCCGATGAGCGAGGCGGCCGGCGAAACGTCGATTAAAAAACCGCTGAACGAAAAGCAGAGCGAGCGGATCAAGGGCTTGGCGGCCGCGGTTGAAAACTACGGCAACTTCTTCGGTCAGAATATCTTTTTAGGCAACAGCGGCGTGCTGTTGATCCAGGGGACGCTGGCGGCGGCCGGTTATGAGGTCACGCTCGGTTCGATCGCGCAGGCGTCGATTCCGGTCGGCATCATTGTGACGATCTTTACGATCATTCAGGTTCTGTTAGCGGACCGCAAGCTGAAAAAGGAGGCGCAGGCGTAATGGATTTAAAAACACTGTTAAACTGGGGCAGCGAGATTGTGTTCTGCCTGTGCGGTCTGGTCAGCTTCAACGCGGCCTGGCGCGGTCTTCAGAATGAAAAATGCCGGATCGGCACGTTTGTGTTCTGGACGATTCTCGGATTGATCTTTATTTTAGGCCCGTATATTCCGTATGCGCTGACCGGTGCGCTGCTTCTGGTGCTGGGCTGCCTGACGGCGACCAAGCAGGTGCAGATGGGCAAGTTTGTGCCGTCGGAGGCGTCGTTCCGCAAGGCGCAGGCGGACAAGCTGGGCAATAAGATTTTCCTGCCGGCGATCACGATCGGCGTTGTCGCCCTGGCTTTGTCAATGCTGAAATTTTCAGAGAAGACGCCGGTAATTTCTTTTCCGATGTTATGGGGGATGATTCCCGCGGCTGTGTGTGTGATCTTGGCAGCTGTGAAAGGAATCCTGGCGAGAAAGCTGCCGTCGGAGGAAAAGAAACGGGCCCAGCGGCAAGCGGTACAATGGGCCATCGCGGGTGGTATCTTAGTGGTGATCACGGTGATTTTAGCGCAGCTGAAGTTTAAAGTGGCCGAGGGCGGCGTGACCTTCCCGTCAGCGCTGGCAATCGGTCTGGCTTCGATCCTGGCGTACTTGATCGGCGTGGCGATCACCCGGCCGAAGTTTGCGGAAACGCGTGACGATACGGCGCGGTTATTGATGACGGTCGGCGCGGCGAGCCTGCTGCCGCAGCTGTTAGGCGCGTTGGGATCCGTCTTTACGGAGGCTGGCGTCGGAGCGGTGATTTCCAGTATTATGGCGAACGTTGTGCCGCAGGGCAGCGTGGTATTGGGCGTGATCGTTTATGTTGCCGGGATGGTTCTGTTTACGATGGTCATGGGCAACGCGTTTGCGGCGTTCTCCGTCATCACCGTGGGGATTGGTGTTCCGTTTGTGATCCTGCAGGGCGGAGATCCGGCAATCGTCGGCGCGCTGGGGATGACGGCGGGTTTCTGCGGCACCCTGATGACGCCGATGGCGGCGAACTTCAATATCGTGCCGGCGGCGGTACTCGAAACGAAAAACAAATACACGGTGATCAAGGCGCAGCTGCCGATGGCGCTGATCATGATCGTCGTTCACGTCGTGCTGATGCTCGTATTGGCTTTCTAAGCTTAATAAATTAAGATCAGGGGAAAGGGCGCAAGCGGATTCCCCTGGTCCGCGGATAAATAAAAAGGAGGACGTTGTGATGAAAATATTAGTGACAGGTTTTGATCCGTTTGGCGGTGAGAAAATCAATCCGGCCATTGAGTCGGTAAAACGGCTGCCGGAGGTTATCGGCGGTGCGCAGATCGTCAAGCTGGAAATCCCAACGGTTGTTCATCAATCGCTGGCCGTGATCCGGGAAGCAATCCGGAAGGAAGACCCGGATATGATTCTTTCGATCGGTCAGGCCGGCGGCCGGCCGGATATCACAGTGGAGCGAGTCGGTATTAATGTCGACGACTGCCGGATCGCGGATAACGCGGGCAATCAGCCGGTGGACGAACCGATTTATCCGGAGGGCCCGGACGCGTATTTTGTTACGCTGCCGATCAAGGCGATGGTCAAGGCGATGCAGGAAGCTGGGATTCCGGCTTCCGTATCCAACAGCGCCGGGACGTTTGTCTGCAACCATGTGACCTATGGCGTGCGTTATCTGATCGAGACGGAATTTCCGGGCAAACGCTCCGGTTTCATTCACATTCCGTATCTGCCATCGCAGGCGTCGACAAAAAAAGGCATGCCGTCGATGGAGCTGGATACGATTGTGAAGGGTCTGACCGTGGCGATCGAAGCGATGATTGAGCATCAGGAAGATGTGAAGATTACCGGCGGAACGATCTGTTAAAAAAGAAGCAGCGGGGGCAGAAACATGAAAATCGCGTTAGGACAAATCAACGTTAAACAGGGGCAGCCGACGGAAAATCTGGCGGCCATGCGTGAAATGATCGCACAGGCGAAAGCGGAGAGGGCAGATTTGATCGTCTTTCCGGAGATGGCGCTGAGCGGCTACTGTCTGCAGGACAAATGGCTGGATCAGGATTGGTGCGCGTATCTGGAAAGTCTGAACGACGAGCTTCTGGCGTTGTCGCAGGGGATCGGAATCCTCTATGGCAATCTGGGAACCCGGCCGATTGGTCAGGCCCAGCGCGGGCGTGACGGACGCCCGGTGCGCTACAACGCCGCTTATTTCTGTGCTGACGGTCAGTGGGTGAAACGGGAAAACAGCAGTTTGGATGGGATGTATATCAAGCATCTCAATCCGGATTACCGGGTGTTCGACGATTCCCGATATTTCCTGTCCGGAATGGAAATCGCAATGCGGAATCAAACGCCGATCGAGGAAGGGCTGCGGCCGTTTCTGTTTGAGAAAGACGGTCAGACCTGGCGGATCGGCGTTGAGATTTGCGAGGATCTGTGGAGCGAGGATTATGCGCTGGATGTGACGGACGCCTATTTAAAGCAGGACGTCGATCTGATCGTAAATCTGTCCTGCTCCCCCTGGACGCTGAATAAAGAACGCTCGCGGGATAAACGGGTGCGCCAGCATGCCGCTTCGGCGCAGGGAGCCTTTGTGCCGCTGGTTTATGTCAATGCCTGCGGGATGCAGAACAACGGCAAAAATGTAATGGTGTTTGACGGCGACAGCACGATTTATGATGAACAGGGCGAACGCCAGCTTTCGCTGAACGATCAGTTTGAGCCGGAGTGCCGGATCGTTAGCCTGCATGAGCGCGAAGTTCTTACGCGCCAGCCGGAAACCAAGCTGATGCGCGCGTTGGTCAGCGCGATCCGGGAGTTTGACAAGCAGATGTTTTCACCGAAGATGAAATGGATCGTCGGTTTGTCCGGCGGGCTTGACAGCAGCATCACTTCGGCGCTTCTGGTTTACGCGCTGGGCGCTCAGCGGGTTGTCGGCTACAATATGGCCAGCCGGTATAACAGCCTGACGACGAAAAACAATGCGAAGGCACTGGCGGAACGCCTGGGGATTTTGATCCGTGAGGGCAGCATTGAAAAGATCGTCGACGCGACGGTCGATACGCTTCAGGATTATGGCTATCCGCAGGCGGAAGGGCTGGCGCTGGAAAATATACAGGCCCGGCTGCGCGGCCATTTGTTGTCAAGCTTTGCTTCAATGGAAGGCGGCGTGATCGTCAACAATGGCAATAAGGTGGAAGCGGCGCTGGGGTACTGCACGCTGTATGGCGATGCGATCGGCGCGCTGTCACCGATTGCCGACTGCACGAAGGTCCAGCTGTTTGACCTGGCGAAGCAAATTAACGCGGCGTTTGGCCGCGAGATTATTCCGGCCAACCTGCTTCCGGAAATGGACGGTGACCGCCTGATCTGGGAATTCCCACCGTCAGCCGAGCTGAAAGATGATCAGCGGGATCCGATGAAGTGGTTTTATCACGACTGGCTGATTAACCAGCTGACGGAGTATCCGGGCGGCCGGGTTGAGGAAATCATGAACGACTATTTGCAAGGGCGGCTGCAGACCAGCGAGATCGGACGCTGGCTTCGGTATTATGGGCTGGACGAGCCGGAAGCTTTTATTCAGGATCTGGAATGGGTGCTGCGCACGATGCAGGGCGCGGTGTTCAAACGGATCCAGTTCCCGCCGCTGATTCTGATCAGCCGCGGTGCGTTTGGCAGCGATGTGCGCGAGGCGCAGATGCGCCCGGAAGCAACGAAACGCTACCGTCAGCTGCGTGAACAGATTCTGGCCATGCCGAAGCCGTGTTAATGAATTAAGCGCATACTCGAATTGAAAAGAAAACGCTGAGGTGAACAGGATTACTCCTGTACGGCTTCAGCGTTTTTTGTTATTGTATGTTCGGATCAGTGTTTCCGGTCAGCGCTCAAATCGATCATGTCGGCATAGACCGGTGTCGGCAAGCCGAATCCGCCATGCACCGCCATGACCTGACCGGTCGTGTAGGCCGCATCGTCGCTGGCGAAATAAACCACGGCGGCCGCGATTTCCTCCGGTTTACCCATGCGCTGGATCGGTGTGTGCCGCAGGAAGAAATCCTGGAATTCCTTGGACATGTTGTTCATCACCGCATCGGTTGCGGTCTGGCCCGGGCAGACGACGTTGACGCGGATGTTGCTGCGGGCGGTCTGCACGGCGATATTTTTTGATAAATAGATGATCGCATCCTTGCTGACGGCATAACCAATCCGCGCGATATCCGGCGTCAGTCCGCCGATGGAGCTGATGTTGACGATACTGCCGCCGCCTTGTTTCTTCATGTGCGGAATGACCGCCTGGCTGCTGACGAAAACGCTGGCCAGATTGATATCGACCGTGGCCTGGAAATCCTCCCAGCGCGTGTGTTCAATGTCTAAATCTGTCTTGGGATCGGAGGTGCCGAAATTGTTGACCAGCACGTCGATCCGGCCCTCCAGCTTGACGACTTCTTCGATCATCGTGCGGTAGGATTCTAAATCGGTCGCGTCGTTATAAACGGTGCGGACGCGGTAACCCATCGCATTCAATTCCTCAGTCCGCTGGCTGGCCCGTTCCAAATTCCGCGCGGCCATGTAAACGATTGCGCCTTCCTTTGCGCATGCCTGTACCGTCGCTAAGCCGATGCCCCGCGTCGAAGCGGTAACCAATACTACTTTGTCTTTTAATCGCATAGTTTTCTCCTTGATGTAATGGTTTAATTATAAACGCGAAGACTGGAAAAAAATATCAAAATGACCGGCCTGTCGTTAGAAAATAAAACAAACAGAGGCAAAGAACGGCGGGAAGAATTGAAAAAACAGGGCGAAATCAGGGAATATCCCAAGTTCGTCCTGTTTGTACGGGTTAAACTTCGTTTGCTTATCGGATGGATGCGTTGTAAATAGTCTGGATCGATTCCTGCAGCAGCGCATTGAATTCATCGTCAGTCTGCTGCGCCTTAAGCCCTTCGGTCAACGCGCGGGAGAAGCTGGCGATTAAGCCTGGATTGCGCGCCAGTTTTTCGTTGGCTTCCTTGCGGGAGTAGCCGCCGGATAACGCGACGACACGGACGACATGCGGATCGTTCATCAGATCACTGTAGAAACCATCAACTGTCGGAATCGAAAGCTTAAACATCAAACGAACATTGTCCTTCAACGTTTTCAGATGACGTTCAATTTCCGCTTTCAGCAGGATTTCGCATTTTTCCTTGTCCGGCAGGGTGATGTCGACTTCCGGCTCCAAAATCGGAACGAAGCCGGCTTTTGCGATTTCAAGACCGATTTCAAATTGTTGATCGACAATCGCGCGGATGCCGTCCGGATTTGCACCTTTGATCACGGAGCGCATCTTTGTGCCGAAGATATGCCGCTGACCTGCTCTCTCCAGCAATTCCTTCAGATTGCCGATCGGCTTCATCAGCTGAACGTCGTTCTCTAACGGGGCCAGGCCTTTGTCAACCTTGAGAATCGGAAGAATGCCTTTCTTTTCCCACAGATAGTCGGCGGTGTACTGGCCTTCAATCTGACGGTCCATCGTCATTTCAAACAGGATGGCTGCCAGGATATGCTCGCTGGTGAAAGCCGGACTGGTGATGATTCGTGAGCGCATCTGATGGATCAGATCGAACATCGCTTCCTCGCCGTTGTACTGATCTTCCTCGATTCCATACAGCCGAAGAGCTTTCGGCGTACTTCCTCCACTTTGGTCCAGAGCGGCGATAAAGCCTTTGGCGGAATGCATTCGGTTCAGTTGTTCTTGATTCATGCGAAACCCTCCTTTTCTCTTGCCCGGGATGAATCAGTTCATCTCTAAGTTCATGATAGCACTTTCTTTGTGAAAATACCATGCCCGCAATGCGGCGGTCAGAAACAAAGCACTGCCGCCCGCGGTTATTTTATGATATGATGGTAACGGTGATAGAAATGAAAGAAAAGAAAAAGGATCCGATATTATCAGTTCGGACAAAGTGCATTCAGCTTGATGCTTCCGGCAAAGGGCTTGTTAAAATAAAGGACGAAAAGGTTTTGATCGAGAATCTGCTTCAGGGCGAGGAAGTTGAGTTGGAATATACACGGGGAAGGGGCATTCGAGTCGTATCCGCGGTCCGGCTGACGGACAGTCCGCTGCGGGTGAAGCCGCGCTGCCGGGTGTTTGATCGCTGCGGTGGATGCCAGCTTCAGCATGTCGATTATCCTGCCCAGCTGGATTGGAAGAAGGAAAAGGTCCAGCAGCTTTTAGGACGGTATGGCCGGGTGCATGATGTTTTGGGCATGGCAGAACCGTGGGCTTATCGCAACAAGGTGATCGCGACGTTTTCACTCAGTAAAAAAGGAAAAGTCATCGCCGGGATTTACGAGGAGGACAGCCATCAGCTGGTACCGTATTCGTCATGCTGGATCCAGGATCCGATCGCGGAGAAAATTCTCGCCACGGTATGCGAGCTGATGACGGAATTGCGGATCGAACCGTATGATGAGGATCAGCGGACAGGGTTGGTCCGGCATTGTTTGATTCGCGTTGGGCATGTGAGCCGCGAGGTGCTGGTGTGCCTGGTCTGCGCTTCGCCGATCTTCCCGGCCCGCAAGCAGCTGATTCAGCGGCTGCGCCAGCGGCATCCGGAAATTACGACCATCGTCATGAACGTGAATTCCCGCAATACCAGCGTCGTTCTGGGATCGCAGGAGCGAGTGCTCGTGGGGACCGGAAAAATCCAGGACGAGCTTTGCGGACTGAAGTTTTCGATCGCCGCGAAGTCGTTTTATCAGATTAACTCAGTTCAGACCGAGGTTCTCTATGGGAAAGCGATGGAGCTGGCCAATCTGACCGGCAAGGAACGGGTGCTGGACGCGTATTGCGGGATCGGGACGATCAGCCTGGTCGCCGCGAAGGCGGCGAAGGAGGTCGTCGGCGTGGAAGTCAATCCGGTATCGGTCAAAAACGCGATTGAAAACGCGCGCATGAACCATCTGCGCAACGCCTGGTTTGTGGAGGCGGATGCCGGTTTGTTTATGGAACAGGCAGCGCGGGAAGGGCAGGCTTACGATGTTGTGTTTATGGATCCGCCGCGGGCCGGTGCGGATGAGCGTTTCCTGAAGTCGTTATGCCGGTTAAATCCGGATCGGATCGTGTATATCTCGTGTAATCCGTCGACGCAGGCACGGGATTTACGGCATCTGACGCATGAGGGGTATCAGGTGCGTTCGATCGTACCGGTCGATCTCTTTCCGATGACATCACACGTGGAGACAATTTGTTTGTTAGTCAAAACCCGGCCGAGCAGTAAAACCTCGGCGCCGTTAAGCCAGCGGCGGCCGTCGGCGGAGATTCCGCCTGTTTGTGCAGAGTGCAAATAATTAAACTTTCAGAATTAAGGCTAAGAAAAGTAGAAGAATACTTTTGAATTTCTGGCCCTATGTTTACCTGTTTTCTATCTCTGAAATATATCATCGAAACAGAGAATCTAGGAAAAAAACTAAAAATAGAGAAGCGATATCCCAAAAAGTTGCGCTGGAAGTGTGAACAAAGAAAAAGGAGGCTAAACGATGTTGTGTATCATCGCGCCGGCAAAGCGCATTAAAACAGACGAAGTTTTTATATCGCCCAGACATCAGCCTTTCTTTCTTGAAGACAGTCGGAAATTGCTGCCAACCCTCAAAGCGCTCAATCAGGAACAACTGCGCAGACTATTGAAATGCAGTCCGCAGATTGCCGAAGAAGCAAGAAAGCAGTATCAAATCCTGGATCTGAATAAGGAAGGGACACCCGCGATTCTGAGCTATGACGGTATTCAGTACCAGACGATGGCGCCGCATGTATTTACGGATGAGCAGCTGGACTACGTGGAACGCCACGTCCGGATTCTCTCCGGATTTTACGGTCTGCTGCGGCCGCTGGATGGTATCCATCCGCATCGCCTGGAAATGGATTCTCCATTAAGAACACCCGCGTTTCGCAGTCTTTATGAATTTTGGGGCGATCGTTTATATCAGCACCTGGCTCAGTCAGATTCTGTTTTAATCGACTTAGCCAGCGCTCAGCATGCCCGCAGCGTCAGCCGATATGCGGCTTCGCCTGTCCGGTATATTAAATGCTGGTTCTATGAAGAAACCGGGATGGGGCTGCGGGAGAAGGGTGTTTATGTAAAGATCGCACGGGGTGAAATGATCCGCTATTTAGCGGAAATCCGAGCGGACAATCCAGAACAGCTGAAAACGTTCAATCGGCGTGGTTATCGTTATCAAGCCAAACTTTCGAATGATCATAATTTTGTGTTTACCCGTGACAAAGGAGAAACCTATGAAACAAAAAATCGGAATTATCGCGGAGGCCGACGATGAAATTCAACCGTTGATCGCGCAGATGCGAATCGAGAAAACAGAAGCAGCCGCGATGCTGAAACTCATCGAGGGGACATGGCAGGGACAATCCATCACTGCGGTACGCTGCGGCGTCGGTAAAGTGAATGCAGCTTTAGCAACTCAGCTGCTGATCGATAAGCAGGTATCCGTTGTGATCATGATCGGAACGGCGGGGGCGTTGGATCCGAACTTAAGGATCGGGGACGTGATCATTATCGAGCGATGCACCTATCACGATGTTGATCATTCGGGTGTTTTGATTCATTATCACCCCTATATGAAAGACCTGTGGTTTCTCAGCGATCCGGACTTGGTTCATCTGGCAGAACGCGCTGCCGGTCAGGGAAACGGAGAAGGAAAAATCCGGACAGGCCGGAGCGTCAGCGGAGATCAGTTCATTGATCAGGCGGGACGCTCATCAATAATTGAAAAATTCAATCCGGATTGCGTCGATATGGAGAGCGCCGCGGCAGCCCATGTTTGTTATGTCAACCAGATTCCGTTTTTAGCATTGCGCGCAATTTCCGACACGCCGCATCAAAGCGGTTCAAAAGCATATCATCAGAATTCTTCCTGGGCCGCGCTTCAGGCGCTGACTCTGCTGGAAAGAATGATGGGCGAGCTGGGAGAAAATAGACCGGAATGAATGAAAAAGAAAAAATGATTGCCGGCATGAACTATAATCCGCTGGATCCGCAGCTGATTCTGCTTCGTGACCGGGCTTCCCGGCTCTGTCATCGCTATAACAAGAAAACCTTTCATGAAGTGAATCTGCGCAGCCGCCTGTTGCGGAAGCTGCTGCGGACTGAGGGCAACTTCTGGGTAAAGCCGCCGTTCTATTGCGATTACGGTTTTAATATTACATTGGGAAACGATGTGATGTTGAACTATGGCTGCGTACTGTTGGACGTCTGTCCGATCATAATCGGCGATAAAACGCTGATCGGTCCGAACGTTCAGCTGCTGACGGCCTGTCATTCGCTGGATCCCAAGCTGCGCGAACAAGATGTGGAATTCGGAAAACCGATCACAATCGGCCGAAATGTCTGGATTGGCGGCGGGGCGATCGTTTGTCCGGGGGTGACCATCGGGGATAATACGGTGATCGGAGCCGGCAGCGTCGTCACGAAGTCCATGCCGGCGAATGTCATCGCCTATGGAAATCCGTGCCGGGTGCAGCGGCGGATCGATCTTGATCAGAAACCGGATGAGTTTTAACCAGAAAAAAAGAGAAATTCCAGTTTGGCGTTGGAAGCCGAAAGCGGAATTTCTCTTTTTAATTGACTGTAATGAAAGCAAGCTGAGATCAGAATTTCTCGGACAGCTTAAAGCCGAGCGATCAAAGCGTCGGTAAACGCGGTGGTCGTCGCGGTTCCGCCTAAATCGCGCGTGCGGACCGGAGTGTCGCACAAAACGGAAACCAACGCCTTGTGAATCCGCTGAGCCGCGTCTCCATAACCTAAATAGTCCAGCATCATGCAGGCGGATTGAAGCAGGGCAGTTGGATTCGCCAGGTTCTTTCCCGCGATATCCGGGGCAGAGCCATGCACGGCTTCAAAGATTGCGATTTCCTCATTCCGATTCACACCGGGAAGCAGCCCCAGTCCGCCGATCAAACCGCTGGACAGATCAGAAAGGATATCACCGTATAAATTCGGCATGACCATGACGTCAAATTGCTCCGGATGCATGACCATCTGCATACACGCGTTGTCGACAATCAGATCAGTGGCTTCGATCTGCGGATACTGCGCGGCGATCTCCCGGAAGATCCGCAGAAACAGGCCGTCGCTTTGTTTTAAGATGTTCGCTTTATGCACGCATGTAACTTTCTTCCGCTGATGAGCTGCCGCGTATTCAAATGCCGCCTGGATGATTCGCTGTGAAGCGGGACGGGTGATCCGCTTGATCGCTTCTATCGTATCCTCGTCGATCTTCCGTTCCTCGCCGATATACAGATCTTCGGTATTTTCCCGGAAGATAATCAGATCGACATTCTCATACCGGGTTTTCACACCTTCCAGTGAACGGGCTGGCCGGATGTTCGCGTACAGGTCAAACGCCAGGCGCAGCTGGACGTTGACGCTGCGGAAGCCCTGACCAACCGGCGTCGTGCATGGCGCTTTAAGCGCAATGTGATTTTTGCGGATCGACTGCAGCGTGGCTTCCGGAATCAGACTGCCGGTTTGTTCCAGCGCGGTCTGTCCGAGCGTTTGGCGGTCAAAGGTCAGGGGGAGCTGGAGCGCTTGTAAGACGCGGACAACCTGAGCGGTGATTTCCGGGCCGATCCCGTCGCCTTCGATCAAAGTAATTGTTTGGGTCATGGCTGATGCCTTCTTTCTATTTGCTTTTAAGTGTACCGCAGGAAAGAAAAAATGAAAAGAACAAATTGAAAAAACAAAACATTATCTTTGAAAAATCTTTCTTTATGAAGAAGTCTTTTCAGGCAGTCCCGCTTCTTTCTCCAGCCGGCTTAAGCGCCAGGAGGTTCCCAGAATCAAGACCGCGCCAACAAGCTGAATGGCGTTAAGCTGTTCGTGAAGGAAGATAACAGAAAAGAAAATCGCACTGACGGGATCCAGATAACTGGAAAATGCGGCCGTGGTGCTGTCTAAACGCGGCAGCGCGCTAAAGTACAAGGCGTAAGCCAATCCGGTGTGCACGATGCCAAGCAATAATAGAAGACCCCATTGCAAAAGCGATATTTTAAGGCCGTTCCACAACATCGGCTGAGTTAAAAGATAACTGAATAAAACCGCGGCCGCGATCAAAAGCTGAAGGCAGGAGCTGTCCAGGCCGTCGACCTCTTTGAAATAGGGGTTGATCAAAATAATCCCAGCATACATGAGCGCGGCGATGAGGCCAAGCCCGATGCCCAGTCCTGGATGGATTCCCAGAGCGGAACCGGGATTGATCAACAGACAAAGACCCGTCAGTCCCAGAACTAAAAGCAGCGCGGCTTTTCCGGAAAAACGATGGGAACGAAACAGCACAAACAAAGCAACGAGAATCGGCGCCAGATAATAACATAAAGTGGCGATCGAGACCGTCGTCAGCCGGTAAGCTTCAAACAGGAAGACCCAGTTGGAGCCTAATAAAATGCCGGATATCAACAAGGCGATCCGGGATTTGCGGCTTTGCGGAAGGTGCGGCGGTTTGCGGCGAAGGCATTGATACAGGAATAAAAAACAACCGCCGATCGCGGCACGGAAAAAAGCGATAAGCGCTGAGGACAGAGTGAGCTGGCGGACAAACAATCCCAGACTGCCGAAAATCAACATCGCGCTGATCAGCTGGATCTGACTTCGTTTCATACCGGATTCACCTTGCTTTCCACTTCTTCTTAGTTATAGAATAGAAAAGAAGCAGATCGCTGTCAATGAAAAGAGGGCAAGAATATGATTACTTTTATTCAGGGGGATATCACTTCAGTGCCGGCCGAGATCATCGTCAATGCTGCGAACCGCTCATTGTTGGGCGGCGGAGGCGTCGACGGGGCAATCCACCAGAAAGCGGGTCCGCAGCTGTTGGCGGAATGCCGGACTCTGCATGGCTGTGAAACCGGTCAGGCGAAAGTGACAAAAGCTTATGATCTGTCATGCCGCTGGATTATCCATACTGTCGGTCCAGTGTGGAGCGGAGGCCGACATCAGGAAGTGGATTTGTTGGCAAGCTGTTACCGGCAGTCGCTGCGCCTGGCTCGTCAGCTGCAAAAGGAACACAGGCTGTCCTCGCTGACGATTGTTTTTCCGTGCATCAGCACAGGCATCTATCATTTCCCTAAAGCGCTGGCCTGTTCAATCGCTGTGGACACGGTGCGGGACACGTTAAGCGAGCTGCAGGCTGAAAAGGAGATCGATGTCATTTTCTGCTGCTATGAAAGCGAAGATGCGCAGCTGTATAAAAGACAACTGGATAATAAAGGCGATTAGACGGCAGACTTATAAAAAAAGAGACTTAAAAATGGGAAATCTAATGATTTCAGAATCCGCGGATTCGCAAAACGCGGTATACTGATGAAAAGAGGGAAGGGCGAGAAGATGAAAAAATTTATGGACGAAGATTTTCTGCTTCAAAATGATACGGCGAAACGATTATATCATCAGGCGGCGGAGACGATGCCGATCCTGGACTATCACAATCATCTGGAACCGCAGGTTATTTACGAAGACCGCTGTTATCCGGATATTGCGGAAGTCTGGCTGGGCCGAGACCATTATAAATGGCGGGCGATGCGGGCTGACGGCATCGGCGAGGATAAGATCACAGGTAAGGCCAGCGGCCGGGAAAAATTTGACGCCTGGTGCGCGGTGATGCCGGATTTGATCGGCAACCCGTTGTATCATTGGACACATCTGGAATTAAAACGGTATTTCGGCATGGATACGATTATCTGTTCGGAGAATGCCGATCAGATTTGGGAACAAACCAACGCGATGCTGAACACGCCGGAATATTCGGTGCGGAACCTGCTTCGGAAAATGAATGTTAAGACGCTGTGTACAACGGATGATCCGCTGGATGATCTGCGCTGGCATAAATTGTTGAAGGCTGACTTTGAAATCCGGGTGCTGCCGGCCTTCCGTCCGGATCCTGTTTTAAACATTGAGAAAGAGGGTTATCTGGAGTATCTTGGAAAGTTAGCTGAGCTGACAGGCGAAGACTGCGGCAGCTGGGAAGGGCTGAAGGCTGCGTTGAAAAAACGTATGGATCATTTTGCCGAACAGGGTTGTAAATTGAGCGATCATGCGTTAAACGGAGATTTTTATGCGCCGGCGGATGAGGCTCAGATTCAAAAACTGCTGGACCAGAAGAAAGCCGGCCAGCCCCTTACGATCTCACAGCTGCGTCAATACCGCGGCGCAGTGCTTGTTTTTTTAGCCAGTGAATATGTGAAGCGGGGATGGGCGATGCAGCTGCATATCGGCGCGCTGCGCAATAACAATTCACGAATGTTTGCCAAACTGGGGGCGGATACCGGATATGACAGCACGGATGATCCGATGATCGCGGGTCAGCTGAATTCGCTGTTGGACGCGATGGAACAAAACGCAGGCGTACCGAAGCTGATTCTGTACAGTCTGAACTCCAAGGATTATGAAGTGTTGGCCACCGCCGCCGGGAATTTTCAGGATGGAAGCCTTCCTGGCAAGATCCAGCTCGGTTCGGCTTGGTGGTTCTGCGACCAGAAGCGCGGAATGGAAAAGCAGCTGGATACGCTGGCGGAGGTCGGCTTGTTATCCCGGTTTGTCGGGATGCTGACGGATTCGCGCAGCTTCCTGTCTTTTCCACGGCATGAATATTTCCGACGGATTCTCTGCAATAAGTTAGGAACCTGGGTTGAAAATGGGGAAGCGCCGCAGGATTGGACGCAGCTGGAGAAAATGGTCAGAGATATTTGTTACGACAACGCCGTTCGGTATTTTGAATTCTAAAAAATAATGGCCGCGACAGTAATGTGAATCTTACCATCGCGGCTATTATTCGTTGATAATGATGCCAACATGAATCTGCAACCATTTCAATCCACAAGCTAATAAACTTGACAAGCTAAGAAAATGCAGATTCAATCCCCAAGCTATTAGCTTGACACACTGAGAAGACACAGACAATATGTTTCTCAATTTAAAAATCATCAACTAAATTGTTGATAGTGTTATTATACAGAGAATAAAAAAAGAAAACAAGAAAATTTGATCAACATTAATACTTCAACCGAATTATTTTATTGACAATAAGAAAATAATGTCATATTATGGATGTGTAAAGAAAAGAACAGGCCAGAGGCCCGTCCTCATCTCCTAACATTTAATGTTAGATCAAATTTAACAAACTCATTTTAGCATTAAATGAGAGTCAGATCAAGATTGGGATTTTGCTGGTCACCTTTTCTTTACTAGAAAGGGGGAATGAAGGATGCATTATGTTAAAGCCATTAGAATAGGAATTAATAATCCTCATTCAAGTAACCACAATGAAATATCACAATTATACGTTAATGAACATTGGCTGGATAAAGAATGTTTATATGATTACCTGAAATCAAATCCGAATTCTATTGCTGTAAACATTTCGCCATATCCTCGTTTAATTCCAAAGATGAGTAAAAATGGTGAAAAATTTGTAGCATCTGAACCAGATGCTGTCATGGATGACAATTTACTGAATTTGCCTAAGAAATAGGAAGTGCTAAGAAATAGGAAGTGAATAAGACTGGATATTGAATTCCAGTCTTATTTCATACGAAGTGGATACCACGTGCTATGCGCGTGGTGCCAGAGCTTAAAGTGTTAAAAAAACAAATACCCTCCGATATAA